>JBAPTX010000399.1:0-2907 GCA_049282375.1 Calditrichia bacterium | reverse complement strand
CGACCCCAATACAGCCTTTCTGGATGCGCAGACGGATCCGCCCAAAGAAACCGAAAAGCAACTGGTGCCGCTGAACTGGGACCGGCGTCATCAGTTAAACGCCACCATTACGCTGGGCAGGCCGGGGAATTATGCCGCCAGTATTATTGCCCGTTACGGGACCGGGCTGCCCTACACGCCGACTTTTCAGAATGTGCAGACTTCGGTGGAGAACAGCGGCAGGCGCCCGGCTTCCCATACGGTGGATGTTTACCTTTACAAGAATATCTCCGTTTTTAAAATGGATTATTCCTTTTTTATCCGGGTCTTCAACCTGTTCGATATCAAGAATGAAAATGATGTATTCACCGATACCGGCCGCGCCGGTTACACCCTGGAACCCCAGTATGCCGGCAGCCAGCATCCCCGCGGCCTGAACCCGCTCGACATGTATTTCATCCGGCCCGACTTTTACTCCGCCCCGCGGCAGGTGCAGATCGGGCTTGAACTGGGATTTTAAAACGGAATGACCGTATGAAAAATCAATTGAATATTATGACGGTTTTCCTGCTTCTGCAGATTTCTGCACTGCCGCTTTTTGCCCAGCGGACGCCGGACCCCAATGTCGGCGACCCCTCCCTGCGGCGGCAGGGCACAATGGACGGCAATCTGGTGCGCACGATCTTTATCAATTGGGGAGAAATTGCCCACTGGCCGGACCAGCCCTCCGGCGAATGGCCCAAGGGCACCGGTCATCAATACGTTGATGGGGTGGCGCTGGTGGTTCAGGGCCGTGCCGTCGATAACAACGGACAGGTGATTTACCCGATGGAAACCCAGTACCGCGAATTCGTGGACCGCAGTCCGCAGGAGGAATTATGGGGATGGGCCCCGGTGCCCGGATATTTTAATGTCCAGCAGGACCGCCCTGCACTGAGTAACGACCCTGTTACCTGGCCGGACCGCTGGCCCGATAAACCGGACGGCTGGGTGAATCCCAACGAGATCCGAAATGATTTTGATGATGACGGAAACGGCCTGATCGATGATCTGGTTTTCTGGAACGGCTTTTTCGGTAAAGGGGTGAGAAATGCCGATCTGGAAACCTACTTCATTTTTGATGATGACCCCGATGAAGAATGGGACTTCTATCCGGTTCCTTCCGATCCGGACCGGCGCGGCATGGGGCTGGAAGTTGCCGCCCGTTATTTTCAATGGTCGCAGGTACTGGCGGAAGATGTGATTTTTGCAGTTTACTTTATCACCAATGAGGGCGAATACACTTTCGACAGCACCTACTATTCATTTTATATCGACTGGGGCATTGGCGGTACAGATGATTCCTCGGATGATACCGGGGATTACGATACCTTTCTCGATATCGCCTGGGCCTGGGACGGAGATGGATTCGGGAGCCCCGGACAGTGGCACCCGGTGGGTGTGGCCGGATTTGCCTTCCTGGAAAGCCCGGGCATTCAGGATGACAATACCGATAATGACGATGACGGACTTGTGGATGAAATGCGCGATTCCGGCCCGGGTACCTGGCTGGATACCTATCCATACGGGGTGGACGATCCGGTTAAATTTCAAAATTATTTTGGAGTGGAACCGCAGCCTCACTGGTCCGGCGATGAAGACGGCGACTGGGTAGCCTATTCCGATGTGAATCAGAACGGACAGTGGGACCAAGGCGAGCCGCTGAACAGCGATGTTGGCGCAGACGGATTGAGCCCGAATGAATTCAACTATCCCGGTCCGGATGCGGGCGAAGCAGACGGCCTCCCTACCGCAGGCGAACCCAATTTTGATTTCACCGACAAGGATGAATCCGATCAGATCGGATTAACCGGCTTCCGCATTTTTCCTGTGCATACCTATGAATTATGGAATGAGGAACAGAACTGGAATGTCTTTAAATCGGCGCCGCCGCCGCATAGCCAGCAGGTAACGGCAAATCTGGGAATGTTTTTCTCCTCCGGCCCTTTCCCTTTGGAAGGCGGGCAAACGGAGAACTATTCCATGTCGCTGTTATTCGGCGACAACTATGAAGATCTGGTTCTCACCAAAAAAACCATTCAGCAGATCTATAATGCAGATTACCGCTTTGCCAAGCCGCCGGAAAAACCCAGGCTGAAAGCAGTGATTCCCGGGAATAAGCGGATAATTCTGGTGTGGGACGACCGCGCCGAGCAATCCTGGGATCCATTCCTGCAGGAATTCGATTTTGAGGGATACCGCGTTTACCGCAGCACAGAACCGGAATTTCTGGAAACGCGCCTGATTACCGATGCCTACGGGCGGGCCACTTTCCGCAAACCCATCGCCCAGTACGACAAAATTAACGGCTGGCAGGGGCTGCATCCCATTGAGGTACAGGGCGCAAATTTTAATCTCGGTGAAAATACCGGACTTCAGCACTATTTCATTGATACCGATGTGGTGAACGGCCAAACCTACTATTATGCCATCGTGTCGTATGATCACGGGCTGGTGGACACCAGCGCCGCAGGGGAACTGGCGGGGCTTTCGCCAGCGGAAAGCGCCAGCAACATTGAAGTGGATGTGGCCGGCAATGTGCGAGCGGATATCAACACCGCAGTGGTAACGCCGACTGCACCCGCGGCCGGATTCGTTTCCGCAGATATGGAAGGTCCGGTGCAGCGGAATACCATCGGCACCGGCGATGTTTCCATTGATTTTCTGATTCCGGATTCCATTATCAACGGTCGCACTTACCGGATACAGTTCGGTGACACGGCCCGCTTTCACAATCAGGGCAATCCCTATTATCTGATCCAGGATATTACCGGCAATCAGCAGACCGCCAGAACCGATACCCTCTGGATAAATGCAACTTCCCAATCCCCGCTGGTGGACGGATTTGTGGTAAATATTGCCAATGATGAAGTGGAACTGGATATGGAC
>JBAPTX010000398.1:0-4971 GCA_049282375.1 Calditrichia bacterium | reverse complement strand
GCCTTAACCTTTCTGGTGTCGGGACTGGCGTTAAGCGGAGTCACGGAACAATATGAACTGCTGACCGGGGCTATTATCATGGGGTGGCTGCTGTCGCCTGTCACGGCGGCAGAAGCGTATCTGAACTACAATCCGGCTCCTTCGGCATTACAAAGCGGCGCCGGGCCGCTGAGGAGCGGCACTCATTACGGACCCCCTGTCGGATGTTGGCGGTATTCAGTTCAGATAGCGTTATAATAAAATTTACAGATCATAGTGGGGTAAGTTTATCCGCCCGGTTTCCAGAGCTGTTCCACAGTTTGCCATATTTCGCGGGTAATCTCCTCCAGCGGGCGCTCGCCATTAACCCGGATGAACCGCTCCGGTTCTTCGCGGCAGAGTTTCAGAAAACCTTCCCGTATTTTATTGAAAAATGCCGTTCCGCCGCTCTCCAGCCGGTCCATATCCAGCCTGCCGGCCTGCTGCCGCCGCGCCGCTTCCTGCGGTGTAATATCAATAAAAAAGGTTTTACAGGGGCTAAGCCCTGATGTGGCGAAACGGTTCATCTGTTTTACTGCTGTTAAATCCAGGTTCCGCCCGTATCCCTGATACGCGGTGGTGGAGTCGAAAAAACGGTCGGCAATAACATAGGCGCCGCTCTGAAGTAATGGCAGCAGTTTTTCATGCACCAACTGAGCGCGGGCGGCTTCGTACAACAGAATCTCGGTTTTTTGATGCAGCAGGCGGTTGGCGGGGTCCAGCAGTATTCGGCGAATCGCCTCCGAAATTTCGGTGCCCCCCGGCTCGCGGACCAGCACAGTATCTATGCCGGCAGTCTGCAGATTCCGGCGCAGCAGGGAAATTTGGGTGCTTTTTCCGGAATAGTCGATTCCTTCGAAGCTGATAAAACGCCGGTTCAGGTCAGATCGAGAATCTTCCATTTTTTTCCTTTAAAGCGAAAGTAATTCAGAGCAAAGCGCACACTCTCGTCCAAACCCTGCACTGCCCATAACCCCACCAGCCCCAGTTGAAAAATGAAAGTGAGAATATAGGCGCCAAACACCTCGAATATCAGTACGCTGCCGATGGTGAGCCACATCAGCCATGCCAGATCTGCCCCCCCGCGCAAATTACCCGAGAAGACAATGTTTAATGCTTTTGGGATCTGAACCAGTGCCAGCGCCAATATCACGCTGCTGCCGTACAGCACCACCTGCGGGTTTTCAGTGAAAGAGCTGAGCACCGGCCGGTGCAGCAGCAACAGCAGAGCGGCCGCCAAAACGGCAGCAGTCAGGGCAACCCGTCCGGCAATGCGGCCGGTATGCAGTGCCTGAACTTCCTCATCCGCCCCAAGATTTTTACCGACCAGCGTCATGGAGGCCAGCCCGAATCCCTGAAAAGCCATTGTCAGGACGGATTGAATACGGATAAACACCTGATGAACCGCCAGCGGAATAATTCCGAGCCGGGCGGCAAAAAAGCTCAGGATTAACTGACCGGAAGCCCAGACCAGTTGTTCAACGGTAGTGGGAACGCCCAGTTTAAACAGTCGTCGGAAGGTGGTGAAATTAATGCGGGTGTATTCCCGAAAAGAAAGATAAAGCACGGATTTGCGGCTGCGCAGATAATAAATAGTCATCCCGAAGCCAATGGAATGGGCGATTCCCACAGCAAAGGCGGCGCCTCGCGCTTCCAGCCGAGGGAATCCCAGATTACCAAATACAAGCAGAGGAAGCAGGACCAGATGGATAAGATTGGTAACCACGTTTATTTTCATGGTCAGCATGGTATCACCGGCCATGCGCATAATGCCCAGCGCAATAAAATTTATAATGAAAATGGGCGCGAAATAGGAAGCAGTTTTCAGCCAGTCTGCCCCGAACTGGCGTGCAACGGGCTCTTCTTCTTTTATAAGGTGCATCAACTGCGAGCCGCCGAAATACCAGACCAATCCGATCAGAACGGACATGATAGTGCCCATCATCAGCGCCTGGCCCATTACATGATTGGCCGTCCAGCTGTCATTGGCGCCCAGGTAGCGCAGAATGATTACCGATGATCCCATCACAAACGTGAGAACAACCGTCAGGGTCAGCAAAACGATTTGCAGGGAAATACCCACACCGGCCAGAGCTGCTGCGGAGAGATGCCCGATAAAAATGGCTTCAATCAGCCAGGTGATGGTCTGAGAGGATAGATCAATAACCGCGGGCAGTGATGTGGACAGCACTTCCTTTAATGTGGATTTGTCTTTACCCATTCAATTTCGCTAATTCCCTTTCCCCTGCATACAGGGTTTCACAATTCCTGGAGGCTGGAACAGAGCGCATTTTAGTGAAATGAATTTAGCGGGATATTGAGGAAAAAACAAAAGGAGAATGCCGGGGCAGACATTCTCCCTATAAAAATTACTGATAATTCTCATAATAATCCGCACCCAAATGAGTGATCTGCTCTTCTCCCATCATAAAGCGGATTGTGTTTTTAAGTTTCATCAACTGAATAAATAGATCATGCTCCGGATAGAGTTCCGGCAGGTGCATAGGGCTTTTAAAATAGAAGGAAAGCCATTCCTGAATGCCTTTAAAACTGGCGCGCTTTGCCAGGTCCATCAGCAGGGCAAGGTCCAGCACAATAGGCGCCGCCAGGATGCTGTCCCGGCACAGGAAGTCCACTTTTATCTGCATGGGATAATTCAGCCATCCGAAAATATCAATATTATCCCAGCCCTCTTTGTTATCGCCTCTCGGCGGATAGTAGTTAATGCGAACCTTATGATAGAAATCCTTATACAGATCAGGATAAACATGGGGCTGCAGAATCTGGTCCAGCACAGAAAGCTTGCTTTCTTCCTTGGTTTTGAAGGATTCGGGATCATCCAGCACTTCGCCGTCGCGGTTGCCCAGAATATTAGTGGAGAACCATCCTTCCAGGCCAATTAAGCGGGCTTTCAGTCCCGGCGCCAGTATGGTTTTCATCAGGGTTTGTCCTGTTTTAAAATCTTTCCCGGCAATGGGGGTTCCGGTTTCTTTTGCCAGTTCCTGCATGGCCGGGAAATCCACCGAAAGATTAGGGGCTCCGTTTGCGTAAGGAATGCCTTCTTTGAGGGCGGCATAAGCGTAAATCATGCTGGGGGCAATGCCGGGGTGATTTTCTTTCATCCCCCTTTCAAAAGCCTCCAGGCTCTGGTGAACCGGCTGCTGTTTGATAAAGATTTCAGTGCTGCCGCACCAGACTGCCACCACGCGATCCAGATTGTTGTCTTTTTTAAACTTCTGCATATCTTCCCGCAGTAGTTGAACATAGTCCCACTTGGTTTCTGCGGATTTAATATAATGACCGTCCAGCTTTTTAACATATTCGCGGTCGAAAACGCCCTTCATGGGTTTAATTTTTTCCAGTTCCGGGCGGAGCTGGTCCAGTAATTCCTTCTGCAGAACACCGGCATTAACGGCAGATTCGTAGGCATCATCTTCAAAAATATCCCACCCGCCGAAAACAATGTCATCCAGCCCGGCCAGCGGAATAAAATCTTTGATCAGCGGCACCCGGCTCTCCGTTCGTTTGCCCAGGCGAATGGTTCCCATCTGTGTTAAGGAACCGATTGGTTTGGCCAGTCCTTTGCGAATGGCGATAACGCCCGCCATGAAGGTAGTGGCCACTGCTCCCATTCCCGGCGTCAGAATGCCGAGTTTTCCTTTGGCAGGAGCAATATCCAGTTTGGACTTCTGTCCCATTTTTTCTCCTTATTCATTCAAATTCAATAATTAAATTCAGCGCCTGCAGCAGAGAAGAATATCAAACGCCGATATCTTCCTCCTGCAGCACGGCCTCTTTTTCCCGTTTCTCCAGTTTCCAGACATGATACATGCGCTGGATGGCGGTGAAGTTTGCCAGAATTCCGATCATCCAGATGACAACTTCCAGAAAATAGGGATGGATCAGTGAACTGACCCCCACATAAACAATACGTTCCGGTCGCTGCATAATTCCCACCTTACAATCATACCCTAATCCTTCTGCCCTTGCCCGCACATAACTGACCATCATGGAACCGCCCAGCGCCAGGAATACCATGATGCTTGTATAGGGATGGTCCCGCTGCACAAAAAAGATGGCCGTTCCCAGAAACATGAATACTTCCGAGTAGCGGTCCAGGCTGGAATCGAACAGAGCGCCGAATTTGGTGGAGAGGCCGGTTCTGCGGGCAACTTTTCCGTCAATAATGTCGCTCAACCCGCCCAGCAGAATGAACAGACCGCCCAGACGGATATCATGCTTTGCGTAAAAAATGGCGCCGACCAGCGATATGAAGAGGCCTAATATTGTAAAGTGATTGGGATGGACATTAAAGCGGACAATGGCTTCGATAAAAGGGTCAATAAAACCGATAAACCATTTCTGAATGGAATTGGGTAAAACAGTGAAGCCTTTTTTATTCATAAATTATTTCTCATCAATCTCTAAAAGCGGTTTAAAACGGGTGCCGGCAATCAGCAAAACCACTTCACCTTTAACCTTTCGCCCCTCAATTTCCAATAAAATATTTGGGGCGTAACCCCTTATAAATTCTTCATATCTCTTGGTTATCTCCCGGGCGAGCACAATATAACGACTTCCTAAAAATTTTACAATATCTTCTATAGTTTTTTGAATTCGCACCGCCGATTCATAGATAATAATTGTACCGGGTTCTTCCGCCAGTTGTTTCAGCCGGGTCTGCCGTCCTTTTTTCCGGGGAAGAAACCCTTCATATAAAAAACGGTCGGTGGGCAGGCCGGAGGCGGTGAGTGCCGCCAGCAGCGCCGAAGCCCCCGGTACCGGCACAACTGCTATTTGCTGCCGGATTACTTCCATTACCAGCTTGTGCCCGGGATCGGAAATCAGCGGCGTGCCCGCTTCCGAAATAAGGGCGACCTGCTGGTTTTCCTGTAATCTGGAAATAACAAAAGGGATTCGCTGTTTTTCATTATAGGAATAGTAGCTCATCAC
>JBAPTX010000397.1:0-2951 GCA_049282375.1 Calditrichia bacterium | reverse complement strand
CCGAAGGAAGCCACGTTTCCATTGGGGTAGAGCTGACCACGCGCTGCGGAGAACACCCGGTGGTCATTAATTCGGTGCTGGCGCACCATGAAGAAGCCGATCCCATTTCCCCCGTTTCGGTGCTGGTCACTGCGGCGGACCGCATCAGCGGTGCCCGTCCGGGTGCGCGGCGCGAATCGCTGGAAGCTTACGCTGAACGGATCTCAAAACTGGAAGAGCTGGCCAATTCCTTTGAGGGGGTGGGTAAAACTTATGCGCTCTCCGCCGGCCGTGAAATCAGGGTCATGATTGTCCCCGAGAAAATTTCCGATGCCGAAGCCAAGCTGCTCTCCAGCGATATTGCCCGGAAAATAAAAGAAACAATGGAATATCCGGGACAAATTAAGGTAACGGTTATTCGTCAGACCGTTGCAAACAGTTACACCGATGAATTCCTGCCGGGCAACAACGGACATAAAAAGGAAAGAAGTTTTAATGAAGCATAATTAAGTGAATTAAGATAAGGGGCTGGAAAGATGCCATTTCTCTCACAGGAGGCCTTGCATGCACTGCAAATGGCTATTCAAAATGAACAGGACACAATTCAAATATATGAACAGATGCTGAAACAGGTTAAAAATTCCAATACCGGGAAAATGCTGCGCTGGCTGATTGCAGAAGAGCAACAGCATATGAAGCAGATGAAGGAAAAAGTTGAAAAGAGTGCCGAGCAACCTGTGGAAGTTGATCCCGATTTGGAAAGCGAAGTACCGAACCGCGAACAGTTGATGGAAATTGAATTGGAAAACTGCACGGTAACGGAATTGATTGATCTTGCCATTGAAAATGAAAAGATCAGCCGCGATTTCTACCGCGAGCAGCAGATGCGTTCTAAAGTTCCGGGCGTCAGTTCAGTATTTGAATGGCTGGTGGCGGAAGAGGAGAAACACATCAGTAAACTGCAGAAAGAATATCATACATATCAGAACTATGAAGAAGTGGGGTTATCCAACCCGGAAAGTAGTGAAGAGGAAAAATAAATTTTTAAAGTCAGTGCATTTGATTAAGTTAAAGAGCCCGGTGCGGCTCTTTTTTTTTGAAAGATAACAGTTTTACCCTGAACCGCATGATATCAGCTTGAAAAACAGAGTTCCAGTATAAAGATTTAAAATGAGATCATGCCATGAAAAAAGACTTAAAAGATCAGCCGGTCGTCGGACTCAACTCAGAGGAAAAACAGTTTTTGTTGCGGCTGGCGCGCCGGAGTATCCGCAGCCGGATTGACGACAGCCGGATTGAAGACCCGCCTGTTATTCCGGAAAAACTCAGGGAAAAATTCGGGACATTTGTTACCCTGCACTTTCAGCGTAGGTTGCGGGGGTGCATCGGATATGTTGAAGGGATTAAACCGCTTTATCAAGCTGTAATGGAAATGGCCCGATCTGCTGCCTTTGAAGATCCCCGTTTTAGCCCCTTAAAGAAAGACGAGCTGGATAAATGTGATATTGAAATCACCGTTCTGTCTCCCCTGCAGCGGGTCCATTCTGTGGAGCAGATAAAGGTTGGCGAGCACGGATTGATGGTTAAACAGGGTATAAAGCGCGGTTTGCTGCTGCCGCAGGTGGCAGTGGATTGGCAATGGGACCGGAAAACCTTTCTGGAACAGACCTGCCATAAAGCCAATCTTCCCGCAGACTGCTGGCAGAACAAGGAAACGGAAATTTACTTGTTTGCCGGTGAAATATTCAGTGAAGAAGAATTTCAAAATTACAATACAGGAGAGTAGAAACTATGGCGAGTAAGCGCAAAGGATTATGGATCGGGCTGGGAATATTAGGTGTGCTGATTATTCTCGTTATTATTGCATTTAGCTGGTTTATCGGCGTACGGAATACGATTGTGCAGAAAGAAGAAACTGTTAATGCAAGCTGGGCACAGGTTCAGAATCAATATCAGCGGCGCTACGACCTGATTCCCAATCTGGTGCAGACAGTAAAAGGATTTGCATCTCAGGAACGGGAAGTTTTGCAGGCGGTGACGGAAGCCCGTTCACGTGCCGGAGGGGTGATGAATGTATCTCCCGAAATTCTGGAAAACCCTGAACAGTTTGCCCGTTTCCAGCAGGCGCAGGCCGGCCTTGGTTCTGCTCTGCAGCGCTTAATGGTTGTGGTCGAGAGGTATCCCGAATTGAAATCAAACCAGAATTTCTTAACTTTACAGGCCCAGCTGGAAGGGACTGAAAACCGCATTGCGGTAGAGCGGCGGCGTTTTAATGAAGAAGTGCAGGCTTATAACAGCTACATCAGGCAGTTCCCGGCCTCTGTTGTTGCCGGGATGTCCGGTTTTGGGCAGAAAACTTATTTTGAGGCAGGCCTGGAAGCCCAACAGGCCCCGCAGGTGGAGTTTTGATAAAATAACAAAGAAAGTAAAAAGAGGTGGGGTCCTTCCGGTTTTTCCCGGAAATATTATGATGGCGCAGGACAGGGATAGAAAGATACTCAAATGTGAAGGTTAAATTTTCCGGCTCAACTGCCGTTCAATAAAATATTTTCCCGGAATTCCCGCTGCAGATTATCCACGATAAATTTATAATCACCGGGCCGTGATCGTATCCATTGAAGCTGGCGAAGGTAACTGGGCCCTTTTTGCACAATTTCTTTAATTACCGACAAATAAGGCGTTGCTTCTCCCAAATGATTTTGCTCCGCAAATTCATTCATCTCATCATATAAATCGAGAACCAGTTTTTTAAGCTTGCGGGTTTCTCCTGCCGGATTAATAATGACTTCCCCCTGAATACCGTAACGGGCCGCGCGCCACTTGTTTTCCCGCAGCAGCCAGCGGGGAAGCTGGTAATTCACAGGCGGATTTTCAAATTCTTTTCCGATTTTTTGTACCAGCAGAAAAATAAGGGCCGCCAATGCCATGTTTTCTTTCAGAGTTGGCATGGCATCGCATACCCGTACCTCTAT
>JBAPTX010000396.1:0-2509 GCA_049282375.1 Calditrichia bacterium | reverse complement strand
ATAATACAGTTGGAATACTGCGGATTCCAAACTTTACTGCTGTATTGGGATTTTGATCGACGTCCACTTTACCGATTTTAACTTTTCCTTCATAATCCCGTGCAAACTCTTCCATAATCGGAGCAATCATTTTGCAGGGACCACACCACACCGCCCAAAAATCCAGGATAACCGGAACATCGGATTGTAAAACTTCTTTTTCAAAAGTGCTGTCAGTAATTTCCTGCGGTTTTGCCATTGGCCTCTCCTTTCGTTTTTAACGGTGTAAATGATAAGATTTTTCTGCTCAAAACCAAATGATTTTTCAAAAACTTCTGATCAATCCTTTTCCGGAAAATAGATCACTTCAACACGAACTCTAATCAGACCGTCATCGAGTCCGCCCAGCTTTTCGGCAGCGGCACGTGAAAGATCCATAACCCGGTTTTTTACATAAGGTCCGCGGTCATTCACACGGACGACTACCTGCTTTTCATTTTCAATGTTGGTAACCCGGCAGAGGGTACCGAATGGCAGTGTCCGGTGCGCGGCGGTTAACTTGTTCATATTATAGGTTTCCCCGTTCGCGGTTTTCCGTCCATGAAATTTGCCTCCGTAAAATGAGACAACCCCAGAGAAGTATTTATGAGGCATGGCATCTTCCCGGGATTTCAGCAGCAAGTCCCGCCGGGAAATATTTTCATTATTTCTGCCGCCCGGATCGGGATATCCGCAGCTCAGACTCAAAAAGAGCAACGCCATAAAAAAATATATCGGTATAAATTTATTCAAAACAAACGTCCTTCATTTCTTTGTATGAACGAAATTTTCTCCTGTAAAATACCCAGACACTATTTATTTAATCGGATTTTAAAGGGGTCAGGTTCCGCACACCCTTACGGGAAGGAATTTTAATATTCTGAAACGGTAATCCGGTTACAATTAATCAAATTTAAGACGGCTGATGCGCCAGGCGATAAAATCTTTTTTATTGGTTATGATCGGAAGATCACTATTGGAGTCGGTTTCGAGGCCCGCTTCGGTTGATTCCAAGGGATTCTGGGCCACTTCAACAACGGCTGTTGTGTCTGCAGAAGCAAGGTATTCCAGTGAATCTCCCGCTGCTTCCGCCGGGTTTTCTTCCTCTGCACGAGGAGTGGCGATTTTTTTCTGAGCCAGACTGGTAAATTCAGGTTCTTTGTATTTATTCGCCAGAGTTTCATATTCATTAATAGCTTTATCAATATTTTGCAGATCATGTTCAAAAATCCAGGCCCGGGCAAACTGGGCTTTTGCTGACCAGAACAGGCTGGTATCCAGCTCAGCCGCCTTTTTATACAAAGCCAGTGCGCTGTCCAGCTCATTCTCTTCATACAACCTTTCCGCATTGCGGAACATCCGGTGTCCCACTTGCGAGAGCGAATCCCGTACGGCTTCTTTCTGCTCTTCAGATTCGGGGGCCTTCAACATTTGGCGGGTAAAAGGAGATTCGGGATACTGGTTTCTCAATAAAGATTTCAGTGAGTCCTGTTTGAGGGAATCGCGGTGATCCGGTTGAGAGAAGATGTAATACATGGAATAATAGGCTTTAGGAGTCAGAATGGTATCCTGATATGTGTTTAAAAACTTTTTATAATAATAAAGTGCCGAATCATAATTCTGGACCTGCAGCAAAAAGTATTCGGCAATATGATAACGGTTTTGCTTCAGATCTTCTTTTATTTCCGGAAGCTTGCGTTTTTCCAGAACTTTGGGCTTTATCTGCGGCTGCTCATTTTCAGGGTTTTCACCTTCATTCCGCTGATTGCGGGTCCGGTTTTGATTTTGTTCCTGCTCTTCCGGGTTCTCCAAGCTGCCAAAAAGATCATTCCGGTCAATTACCTCATTTTCTGATCCCAGTGTTGAATCCGGATCTTCCACCAGGTCAGGATCAGCAGTTTCAAATTCATCCCGTATCTCACGCTGTTTCTGAATTGTTGAGTCTGTCGATTTCAGAAGGCTGTCCGGCGGATAGGTAAAATCGGCTACTGAAGTCGTGTCCATTTCCGGCGTTTCCGGCTGCACCAGTTTTTGCAATGAATCCAGCATTTGAGCCTCATATAAAGAATCACGGAAAGAGGGTTCGTTTTCCAGACGGTAGCTTAAGCGCTGGTCCTTTTTAATTTCATCACGAAGCGTTTTTAACTCTGACAAAAACCTGTGCTTGTCTTTGGCTTTTTGTACGCTGTCATATTTTGAATAAATCTTTTCCACCTGCCCGTAATAGTAAACGGCGGAGTCAACATTTTGCAGCCGGTTTTCGTAAATCTGAGCAAGGTTAAAACTTGCCTGAGCCGTCCCGGGGTTGGAGATCCGTTCTTTCACGACTTCCTTATATAAATCCAGTGCTTCCACCTGGCGTCCCTGCTGATCATAAATATTGGCAATTTCTGTTTTTATTTGCGGTACAAAATTCTTAAAACGCGGCGCAGTTAGCATTTTCCGCAGAATCTGCAGCGATTCCTTATACTTCTCGAGTTCACTATAACTG
>JBAPTX010000395.1:0-2248 GCA_049282375.1 Calditrichia bacterium | reverse complement strand
GTCTTCCATTTCCCTTTTCGGCCAGGAAGCCGAGCAGACCTTTAATCTGACGAATCTTTTAATAATGCTGGAAGGCACTGTGGCAATGATGCTTTTTACCGGCGGCCTGTTTATGTCCCTTTTCGCCACCAGCAGCCTTATTCCCGCTATGCTGGAGCCGGGCAATGTGAATATACTGATATCCAAGCCTGTTTCCCGTTTTCAGTTGCTGGCCGGCCGTTTTTTAGGGGCAGTGGCTATCGTGGCATTCAATGTGTTCTATCTGGTAATATTCAGCTGGCTCATTCTTTCCCTGAAAACCGGTATCTGGAATTTTGGATTTCTGCTGTCCGGAGTGATGATTGTTGTTACTTTTGCGATTCTGTTTACACTGATGACTTTGCTGGGCATTCTTACCCGCAGCAGCGCTTTCTCCCTGATGCTGACCTATTTGATTCTTTTCTTCAGCCCTTTGCTGCTGCAGCGGGACAATATTTATGCGCTGCTTTCAAAAAAGATTTACAGCTATATCGTAGACGGTTTGTATTATTTCCTTCCCAAAACTGCCGAACTTGGAATGATGACGCAAAAGCTGGTACGGGGTGTGGAAGTCCCGGGCTGGATGCCGCTATGGTCTTCCCTGCTTTTTGCGGCTGCCATGTTTATCCTGTCAGGATTTTTGTTTGCCAGAAAAGATTTTTAGGGCACTTTACAGGAATTCTAAAAACTTTTTTATTCAAGAAGGAGAATGAATCATGAAAAAGACACGAGTTTTAATGACACTGCTGTTATCATTTTTTCTCACTATAACCCTTTCATGTGAAAAGGAGACCACAGAGGAACTGCCGGCCCCGGTCCAGGATGAACTCTCGATGCTGCCGCAGAATCCTATGGGAGTGGGGTATTTGGATGTGAATGCAATTCGCAACAGCCCCTTTTATCAAAACATCGCTAAAGAAAATCAGAGTCAATGGTTCACCGGCAGGGATTATCAGGAGTTTGTCAATTCAACGGGAATCGATCTGCAGAAAGATATCAACCAGCTTTATTTCAGTATGAATACCCCTTCGCAGCAAACTAAACCGCAGTTTTTGATATTGGCCGGCGGCAATTTTAATGAAAATAAAATAATGGATTTTGTATCAAAAGAAAATGCGGATAGCGCCATTCAGGAGTCAAGCTACGGCAAATATCACCTGTATTATACGGAAAAAGGGAAGATGGCCCTTGCCTTTCCCGAAAATTCGCGGGTTGTTTTGGGAAATGAGCAAATGGTGAAGGACTTCCTTAATAATCTGGAAAAGGGGCCGCAGAATTCTGATATAGCGGAGAGCATTCGCAATCAAATCAGCGGTTTAAAATATAAATCGGAAATGTGGTTTACGATAGATGCCCGGGATTTTATAAGTGACTTTTTAGAAAAGAACTCAAACAGCCCCCAGGCACAGAAGTTCAGTGCATTAAAATCTCTGGATCATTTGAATTTTTCCATGAAAGCCGATGAAGATGTTTATCTGAACGGCAGCGGAATATTTGATGATCAGGAAAATGCAAGCCTGTTCTTTGATATGGCTAAGGGGATGATTGCAACTGCAAAATTGGCGATGAGCGGGGACCGGCGGGCAGTGGATACTCTGAACAAAATTAAGATGGAGTTAAACGGCAGCACCATTGAAATGAATATGCAGATGAGCTGGGAAGACTGGCAGCACCTGCAGAATCAGCAGAAACAAATGGGGCAGTTTCAACTCTGATCCGGGTCCCGGTTCAATTTGTAAATTAAATCCAAAGCAATTTTTTGCAAATGCGGCCGGCTGATTTTCAAGCCGGCTGTTTCTATATCCGGCCACTGGAAAAAATGGTCCGGGATTTTAAAATCAGGAAGTTCCCTCTTCAGACGCCGGCGCAATATTCCGGCTGCAATCGGCCGGCTCTCTGAATATTTAATAAATGCCGCCGGACGCTGTCCGTATTCCGGGTGCGGGACCGACACGACAACAGCCTGCTCAATTTCCTTCATTTTTAAGAGGTGATATTCTATTTCTTCCGGCTGAATATTTTCCCCGCCGGAAATAATCAAATTGTCACGCCTGCCGGTTACATGAAGATAACCCTGCTCGTCCAGAAAACCGCTGTCCCCGCTGGGGAACCAGCCGTTCTGCAGAGGCTGCTCAACTGAGACGCCCTGCAGATACCCCTTAAATAGCTTTTTACCCCGCACCATAATTTCACCATCACGGGAAATCTGCAATTCGCGATGCGGAAGCAG
>JBAPTX010000394.1:0-2012 GCA_049282375.1 Calditrichia bacterium | reverse complement strand
TCGAGGCAGTTTCGGAAAATATGGAACTGAAGCAGGCGATTTTCCGTCAACTGGATGAGATTTGTGACGAAAACACCATCTATATTACCAATACATCTACCATGAGTATTACCGAAATTGCCTCGGCCACCAGCCGGGAAGACCGCATCATCGGAATGCATTTCCTTAACCCGGTACCCAAAATACCGCTGGTGGAAATTATCCGCGGCCTCAATACTTCCGATGAAACCTATGCCATCACCAAGAAATTTGCAGAAATTTTAGATAAAACGGCGGTGGAGGTTTACGAATATCCCGGATACATCACCACCCGGGTTATTATTCCCCTCATTAATGAAGCGCTTTTTGTGCTGATGGAGGGAATTGCCAAAGCAAAAGATATCGATACCGCAATGAAGCTCGGGTTCAGTTTTAACATGGGACCGCTGGCGCTGGCGGATATGATCGGGCTGGATCAGTTGCTGCGGATGATGGAAGCGCTCTTCAAGGAATTGGGAGATTTGAAATACCGCCCCTGCCCGCTGCTGAAAAAGCTGGTTCGCGCCGGTCATCTGGGCCGTAAAACAGGACGCGGCATTTTTGAATATCCCGAAGCAATGAACGATTGATGTTTTACCTTCAAAATTCGTAAAGAAAGATTTTTGGACGAAATGAAAGTACTTGTAATAAATGCAGGAAGTTCCTCCGTAAAGTATCAGTTGATGGAGCCGGAAACGGGAACCGTACTGGCCAAAGGAGTGGTGGAGCGGATCGGCCTTTCCGGAGCTGTTTTAACCCACCAGGCTTTCGATAAGCCGGAAATTAAACTGACCGGCGAAATTCTGGATCACAAAGTGGCCATTGAATATGTGCTGGGGATTCTCTTAAGCAAGAACCATGGGGTCATTGCCAATAAAGATGAAATTGATGCCGTTGGCCACCGGGTAGTGCATGGGGGCGAAGCCTTCAGCGGCTCGGTTCTGATTACCGAAGAAGTTGTACAGGAAATGGTTAAATGTATCGATTTTGCCCCGCTGCACAATCCCCCAAATCTGAAGGGGATTGCCGCCACCAAGGCGCTGCTGCCAAATGTTCCGCAGGTCGGGGTGTTCGATACCGCTTTTCATCAGAGCATGCCCGATTATGCCTATGTTTACGGCATCCCGTTTACCCTTTATAAACGACACGGTATCCGGCGCTACGGATTTCATGGGACCTCGCACCGATATGTCTCGCGCCGCGCCGCCGATATTATGAAACGGCCGCTGGAGGATCTAAAAATCATTACCTGCCATCTGGGCAACGGCGCCAGTATTGCCGCTGTAAAAAACGGCAAATCCGTGGATACTTCCATGGGATTCACCCCGCTGGAAGGTTTGCTGATGGGTACCCGCTGCGGCGATATGGACCCTGCCATTATTTTACATGTTATGGCAAAAGAAGAGCTCACTCCCAGCGAAATGAATACCATGCTCAACAAGCACAGTGGCGTGGTGGGCGTCAGCGGCATCAGCAGTGACATGCGCGAAATTGAAGATGAATATGAAAATAATAACCGCGCCCGGCTGGCGATGGACATGTTTGTTTACCGGATAAAAAAATATATCGGTGCCTATGCAGCCGCCATGGGCGGTATGGATGCCCTGGTATTTACTGCCGGAATCGGAGAAAACTCCGGTATTATCCGGCAAATGGTTTGTGACGGATTGGAATTTCTGGGAGTGGAGCTGGACAGGGAATTCAATATTGGATTAAGAAAGAAGGAAGCGGCCATATCCACCGAAAATTCCAAGGTAAAAGTATATGCTATTCCCACCAATGAGGAGCTGGTAATTGCCATGGACACTGCCCGTATTGTTAAGGGAATGGTTGCTGAACCTGCCTGAACATGGCGATAAAATTAAATTGGTGTACTTTTTGCCCTCACCGCAAGATGAGGGCATTTTTTTCTGAAATATTCCCCATTTTAATCTGAGTTCGGTTTAAGATAAAACAGCCACCTCTTACTGGATTGACCACATGGAGAGGAACAG
>JBAPTX010000393.1:0-3212 GCA_049282375.1 Calditrichia bacterium | reverse complement strand
ATTCATGGCGATTACCGTTTTCTATTATTTAATAATGGCAAACTTACCGATATAACTGCCCACGTCTTTTGCATCCACATGGTAGATGTAGAGGCCGGGTGCAACTTCCAGATTATCCTTTGTCCTCAGATCCCAGGAAGCGAATCCCTGCAGCAGCGTCCCGTTGTGATCGATTGTTTTTACCAGTTCTCCGGTAATAGTGTAAATGCGGATAGTGCAGTGGCGGGGCAGGCCGCGGAATTCGATGCGCCGTTCCCCCCGGCCGGAGACGGCAAAGCGCTGCGGCTCGAAACTGGCCGCTGCCACGTAGGGATTGGGGACGACATAAGGATGGTCGGCAAACTCATTTTTCTCCCGGCTGGGATCGATAAATGAGCCGCTGGTGGTAAAAGTGAACACATCCCGGTTGTCGAAGGGCGTATTCAGTTCCAGATGATAAACATCCCCTTCCGCCGGCGGCTGAACATTGGGTCCGGTTTCGCTGGTATCTATTTTTACGCTCCAGGTCAGTTTAGGCTGGTTTGGACTTTTATCTGTATAAGTGACAATCTGAATTTCCTCCTTGGGGCTGCTCAGAGTGCGGTCTCCGTTCGCATCGGAAAAATAGAAATCCAGATTGCGGTCCCCGGCCGGATCGTGGGCGATGACCCTGAATTTAACCGGCTGTGCCGGGAAAATAGAAATGGGCAGGGAGGTATCCACCACCGTATCACTGAAATAAATGTCAATCGGGGCGGGATAACCGGGACGGCGCAGGTTCCGCGGCAGCGTTTGGGCAGTTTCCACATAGCGCACCCGCAACTGCATATCGGTAGTGCTTCCCTCGCTAAACCCGGAGCTGTCCTCGTTAACACTGACCCTTTGCGGCGTCTCCACAATGGGGAGCAGCCCGGCGGCGGTGGGCCCGCTTTTCCCCCCGGAAAACTCGCTGCCGGTTGTAAACAGAGTGTCGCCGGTGGTTGCGTCAATCAATCCGTAGCTTTCGGCGTGAACACTGTCGGCCGGATGCAGGAAAAAAACCTCGAAAGTATGATCGTCCGGGACCAGGTCGGGATTCACAACTTCCACCTGCACAGTACCGCTGCCGGTTCCGGCTGTGTGACTTACTGCAGAAGCTTCTGCGGGAACGTACCCGAGGGCTGCCCGGTTGGGGCGCACCGAAACGACGTTGGTGGGCAGAATGATGCCGCCGCGCAGGGTCTGGCTGACCGAAATGGGATTTTCGGAGGGGTAAATCACCAGTGAGTCGGAGCCGCGGTCGTAGGCGGTTACGGCATAATAGTAGAGCTGTCCGTTGGTAACAGTGGTATCTTTAAAGGTATGCCGGAGGCCGGTATTTTCACCGAGGAAGTAGGCAACCCCATCTACTGTAACCACGGAATATCCTTCCACATCGTCAATCAAATCGAACTGGGCAAGGGGCAGTCCGTTCACCAGCGAAGCCTGGCCGGTATTCCCCGGCAGAACCTGTGCATCCAGAAAAGTGGGGTCGGTGCTGCGGTAAATGCGGTAGCCCTGAAAATCGTTGCGGTTTGTTACCGGATCGAACGCACGCTCCGCTTTGTCATCCCAGGTCAGGGTAACGTATCCGTCACCGGGGAAAGCCTGCACCGTCGGCAGCGGCGGCGGCTCGGCAAAGGTGTAGTTGGCTTCATAAATCTGCTGCACCACCCGGGTGGTTTCCCGCAACTGGCGCAGATCGCGTCCCCAGCCCAGGGCCAGGCTGAAACGTTCGGTCTGCCCTGCCGGCAGTTGGAAGGGCCCGGAAGCAAACAGAAAACCGATGTTGTAATTCAGAACCAGAGGGTTGTCAAAAGAAGTATCGGAGGTGAAAAACTCATACAGGCGGCGGGGCCATTCCTTGCCATCATCAAAGAAGACGATATTATCCACCGTAGTGCTGGGATTTCCCTGTCCGGCGCGGATACGGTTCATTTTAAAACCGGTCAGCCCGATCTGATCGGATTCATCCACATCGGTTTTATCAAAATTGCGCTCGCCGCTGGTGGGAATGCCGTCGCCCTCGCCGCTGTCCCCGGTATCGAATTTGCCGTCTGCGCCGGTATCGTGAAATTCCGCCACCCAGTCCAGATCCTCATCCCCGGTAAACCAGACGCCTTCCCGGAAGGCCGGACGCTGTTCCAGCGGCCCGTAAACGGCTTCGAACAGGGTCAGATTGTAATGGCTTTCCACATAACTGCGGATGGCATCGGGGCCTTCCAGACGCTGGCCGGGACCGCCGTCACGCACCTCATCGGTGATACCGTCCTGGTCGTTATCTTCCCCGTCAAAAGGATTCCCCGGCGTTTCCAGATAAGAATAGCCCAGATAACCGGTTGGCCCCTGCACGCCATTGCCGTTTTTGTCCCAGGTGTACACCAGGTTCAGCCCGGCATCTTTATCATAGAAGGCGTTATCGTCATCGGATTCGGGAATACCGTCAATACCGATGCCGGAGCCGCCCACACCGGAATCCATGTAGAGTCCGAAAATAATATTATCTATATAACCCGTGGTGCCTTCGTTCGTGATGTCGTAATGCCAGAAGATCACATTCCGGGCCTGCGGGTTGGACCACTGGAAGCCGCGCTGTTCCACCCGCAGCCCCAGCCCGCGCCGCCGTTCCAGCGGGTCCTCTCCGGCATCGCGGGAATCGGGGAAAAAATTCCAGGCATCGTAATACTGATCATCGAATACCACATAACTTTCCTGGTCGGCATTGGGTACTTTGCCGAAATAGCCGTTCCATGACCCGCTCCAGCCGGGATCGTCCGGATCTTCCAGTTTATCGATCCATTCATCCGGCCAGGTTCGCGGATCGTTGCTCAGGGCCGGTGACCGGGCTTCATTAATGGCGGGTTCCGTCTGGAAATAGCCGGGGCGCGGTTCGAATTTCATGACGCGGTTAAAATAGGGGCTGGTTCCCTGCCGCTCGCGGTAGCCGGTTTCCATGATGTAGGCCGGCACCCCGTTTTCCTGAATGACTCTTGCCAGTACGAACGGTGTTATGCCGTCGCTGTAATTTTCGTTGGAGCCTTTTGGCACTTCCACTGAATGAAAAATGCTCAGATCCACATTAATAGGGTCATCGGGGTAATCGCCCACCATACCGAAATTGTAAAACAATGTCCGGATATTATTCGCATCATGAGTGCCTTCCCGCTCATAATCAGCATCCCCGCGGAGTTCAAGCGGAACCAGCGGTTCCAGTT
>JBAPTX010000392.1:0-3735 GCA_049282375.1 Calditrichia bacterium | reverse complement strand
GGCCATAACTTCGCGTAAAGAAGTGAGCAGCGGCGGTTGTGTCTGATTCACAAAAAAATCCCCGGAATCTATCTTGTTCCGGGGATTAACTTGTACGGCTGCTGTTTAAAACGGTGCGGAGTTTATCAACACTAGTGAAGGATCAGATGGTGTAAACCTTTACCTCCGCCTGCCGGGATGCCTTCAGGTAAAACACAACCCCCAGCAACATCAGCAGCATACCTATAATTAAAAAATTCAGGCTTGCCACCAGAGAAACGGCTGCACTTCCCAGCACACTGATCATGCCGCTGAGAAAAAGCCACAGGCCAATGATGCCGATCGTCAGAATCTGCCATGTTTTCTGTGACAGGAAACAGCAAACAGCCATAAAACTGCCAACGAGAATCAGATTGATGGGTGACTGCAATACGGGAATGATTCCTGAAAGTATCAGCCAAACGCCTGTGATCAGAATTACGATTGATTTTTTCATTAAACTTCTCCTGTTATGATACCATACTTCTATAAACGAAAATATCTCTATTCCAAAAAATAACCTGTCATAATTTACAAATTAAGTGAAAATTTGCATATAGTTTTTTATTTTTTTGGAATAATTCAGATTAATGTTGCAACAGGCGCAAGGCTGAGAACATTCTATCCGGCTTCAAATTCCTATTATATCAGTTATTCTCTGCGCCGTCATTAATCCATTTGCGAATGGCAAGAATGGTATCCGCACCAAGTGGTTTTCTTCCCAAAGGCATTTGATCGCCCACTATTTTGCCGCCTTCCAGTTTCCGCACCAAATAGCTGTTTTCAGCCGAACCAGGATCAATCAGCAGCATATCCTCCACCTGGCCGCTTTGCTGACTCACCAGATTCTCATAGGCATGACCCTCCCGCAGGTCAAGCCGGGATTCCACATCCACTCCATAATGACACTCCGAACGAACACAGGATTTATCCAGCACTTCCTGAATTTCGCCGAAGCGGGGGTCCATTTTTCCCGGTGCTTCATTACTGCAGGATAAGAGCAGACTGCACAAAAAGGCGGCAAGTAATACCTGGAACAGATTTTTCATCACGTCTCCCTGGCAATTGTTTATTCATGACCGGTGCTGAATTTATTTAGATGGTTCTTGATTTCTCGCATTGCGGGAGCAACTGCCTTCCGGATTTTCGGGGAAAGGCTGGTGGCCAGACCCTCCGGTTTTTCGATCGAAACGGCGATCAGGATAATCTCCGGCTGACTGTTCAGCAGATAAAGCGCATCCAGCAGATCTTTCAGCCCGATGTCATGGGCGGTAAGGGTGGGAGGGTAATCGCTGGAATAGCGCGGATAAATGACGGACACAGTTCCGGCGGGCTTCCCGTCAATAGTGGCATCCACCAGTATTACCCTGCGGTACTGCTGAAAGTACCCCAGCAGGTGGAATCCACCGGTTCCCCCGTCAAGGATATCGGCGCTGACGTTATTTTCCTTTTCCATTTCACGAACAATATGAACGCCGATACCTTCATCCCCCATCAGCAGATTGCCAATCCCCAAAACCAGTGTTGATTTCACTGAATGATCCTGTTTTAACAGCAAACGTTAACTGCAGATAAGAAACCGAAATGGCATCAGATGAGGCCGGTTTAATTAACAGTCCGATGTTGACCGGGCAGACTGAGCAGAGTCGCAGGGCTGCCGAGTTGCCCAAAGTGATTGAAGATCAAAATTGTTCTTAAATCGGCCACATAATATCTTAATATTTTAATACTATTTTGTGCAAGCAGATTTTTGGCTGATTTTAAATTGCCCCGTTGCGCAGGATTTAAAATATCGCTTGCCCGTTTTTGTGGATTCTTTCTATTTTCATGTAAACTGGTTATTAATTCTGCTCATATTCTGGCAGAAGTTTTACCATTTTTATTTTATATCTCCGGATTAAATTAAAATATTGCAAGAAGGAGCAGCTAAATGGAATTTTCGCATTCCCGGCAGGAAGCGCTTATTTTAAACGGTGACAATCTGAATCTTGAGAATCTTGTTTTAGCGGCCCGAACCGCCGGATATCCGGTCCGGCTTTCCGCTGCTGCCCGGGACCGCATCCGCCGCAGCCGCCAATGGGTGGAACAGGTGCAGAAAACCGGGTCGCCGGTCATTTACGGCATCAACACCGGATTCGGCTCCAAAGCCACTGTTTCCATCAGTAAAGAGAAATTAAAGGATCTTCAGCGGAATCTGATCATGAGTCATGCAGCCGGCAGCGGGGACCCGCTGCCTGTTGAAGTGGTACGGGCGGCCATGATTATGCGCATCAACACCTTTGCCAAAGGATATTCCGGAATCCGGCTGGAAGTGGTGGATACACTGCTGCAGATGCTGCAGAAGGACGTTACTCCCTGGATTCCTTCTCAAGGGTCGGTCGGTGCCAGCGGGGATCTGGCCCCGCTTTCGCATATGGCACTGGTATTGAGCCGCGGTGTCGAAGCAGACCTTGCCGAAGACAGCGGCAGGGCCTGGATCAGGGAAGAAAATGGTGAAGTCCAGTTAGTCAGCGGTTTGGAAGCCATGAAATGGGCCGGCATTCCGCGTATTGTTCTGGAAGCAAAAGAAGGGCTGGCGCTGAATAATGGCACTCAGATTTCCACTGCACTGCTGGCTCTGGAATTGAGCCGGGCCGAAAAGCTGGTTAAACAGGCGGATATTGCTATGAGTATGAGCCTGGAGGCGCTGTATGGCATTTCCGCTGCTTTCCGGGAAGAGCTGCATATGCTGCGGCCCCATCCCGGGCAGGTGCAGACGGCGGCCAATATCCGGCGCATTACCGAGGGGAGCCAATTGCTGGACCGCTACCCGGAACGGGTACAGGATGCCTACAGCCTGCGCTGCCATCCGCAAGTAATGGCCGGCGTGCGGGATGCCCTGGCTTATATTAAGCAGGTGGCGGAGAGGGAAATGAATGCCACTAATGATAATCCCATTATTTTCCCCGACCTGAATGAAAAAAACCGTGCTATTTCCGGCGGCAATTTCCACGCACAACCGATTGCTTTTGCGGCGGATATTTTGTCTATGGTCTTATGTGAAATCGGCAGTATTGCCGAACGCCGCATCTTTCGTCTTTCAGATAAAAATTTGAACAACGGCCTGCCTTCCTTCCTTGTTAAACGGGACGGCCTTGAGAACGGCTTAATGGTGGCACAGTACACAGCGGCCTCCCTGGTTTCCGAAAACAAATCACTGGCGCATCCCGCCAGCATCGATTCTATTCCCACCTGCGAAAATCAGGAAGATCATGTGAGTATGGCGCCCATTGCCGCCCGCAAAGCCGGCATGATTTTAAAAAATGTGCAGAAAATAGTGGCCATCGAAATGCTGTTTGCCGCACAGGCGCTGGATATTCGGATGGCCCATCTGGCAGCACAGGCAGAAGAGAATTTAAATTTGGGAAAAGGCACCGCCGCCGCCCATGAGGTCATCCGGGAAACGATTCCTTTTTTATCAAAAGACCGTCCGCTGTACCGCTTTATAGAACAATTGCATTTGGCAATTTCCGAAAACCGCATTTTACGAGCGGTCGAGAATGTTGTCGGGGAATTGAATTAGTGATATTTACCCGGGTTTGAAATCAGTATCGGCGGCTTTTTCCTGCAGAATCGACTGAACCAGCTGCTCCATCTGTGCAGTTATCCGGCTGCGGGAATATTGTTCAATCCCGTTAAAATGGAAGCGCTGCGATAACGTCTCTCCCGCCCCCACCC
>JBAPTX010000391.1:0-2708 GCA_049282375.1 Calditrichia bacterium | reverse complement strand
TCCGTTTCATAAGGTTTATTAGGTGTTATAAACAGCACCGGACACCGGTTGTGGAAGACCGGCAATTTATTCCGGCAGCATCAATCTTCCAGAACTTTGAGTGCGTTGCTGCGGTATATTTTTTTCAGAACATCATCACTCAGGTTAAACCCGTTCAGCGCCCAGTGATAACCAAACTGACCGGTTTCATAAAAATGCTCATCATTGCTTTCCAGAATACGGAAAGTGATTTCATACATGCCGGTATCGTACCCCATATCGGTGCCATAAACCAGCTTATCCTGATACTTCCGGTAAAATTGCTGTACAAAGCGGGGGATGGGAGCCGTTTCCGCATAACGCGCGGAATTATCAGCGTAAAGATTGGGATATTTATCCAGCAACTCCCCTAATTTGGTAAGATCGTATGATAAATTAGCAAAATGGCAGGCAATGAAGGTTGTGTTGGGATGGCGTTTTACCGCCCGTTCCAGAATATCAATCATGCCGGCGTGCCCGACAATGTCCGGCTGGTTATCCAGCCGCCATTCCAGTGCATTCATCAAGCCGTCGTTGGTGGAATCCATGGGCTCGTACATCCAGATGGGATCAGCAACATGAATATTGATAGGCATACCCAGTTCACCGCATTTTTCAATCAGCGGATCCAGGCGGGGATCATCCAGATGCATTCCGGGTGCCGGCGGATCAGAATAAGCCATTCCTTTGCCTTTATCTCCAAGCTCACCCACGCCGGTGGCTCCGGCTTTAAAGCAGCGTTCCAGTTCGGCCACGGCTTCGGGACCATATCCGGGCTTATCATATCCGGTATAATCAAACCCGCACCAGACTTCAAAGCGGTCCGGATATTTCCCGGCGTAAAGGGCGTAAATAGAATCGAATTTTGCGCCCGTTTCCTTGGTCAGCACGATGGTCTTTTCAATTCCCTTCTCATCCATGTTCTTTACCCAGCGGGCAATTGCCTCCGGACCTTTTGCATAAGGGTGGGAATGCATATCGATCACCGGAAACTCCGCCTTTTCGATGGTGGTTTTGGGTATTTTATAGATGGACTTCGGGTGGTAGTTTTTCAGCAGAATATCTTTTTCTTTCTCCTGTTCCTGCCCCAAGCCGATTCCGGCAAAAAAGAATAACAGCAACAACATTCCGGTGAACTGAAAAAATCGATTCATTTTTCTATTCCTTAAATTTAGAACCATTGCCAGTTGGGATATTTATTTTGGAAATAAACCGGCGGCGCTTCCATTGCCGGCATATCCTCTGCAGATACATCTCTCGGGTTAAGCCGGGTAAAGCTTTCATCAAATACCCGGTGAACTGCATCAATACGGAAATAACTGATATCCATATTGATAATCCGGCTGGAATCCGGTTCCGGCCAAACTTTTACATTATTATCTATCATAGTGGAGATGGGCTGGTAAACCTGCGTATTCCCCTCCCAGCGGGATGTGATAATCAGGTGAGTCCCAAATGCCACATCAACTTCAATCCCCTTTACCACATAAGCGCCCTTTGGCACATTGGGAATAAAATAGTAGCCGTTTTCGTCCGTTTTGGCACGGTAGCCTTTTTCCTGCAGCTTGCCGTTTTCCCGGAATTGTCCGATGACCACTACATGGATATTTTTTCGTACTACTTCATAAACATCTTCAATCCCTTCGTTGTATACCGCAACTGCTCCTACCAGCAGCGATTTCCCTTCCTGAGGGACCACATTCACTTCTTTGCGGGAGCCGCCGCAGGTCAGTATAAACAGGGCTGATATTCCAATTGTCAGCATAATAAAAAAATTTTTCATTTTGTCCGGCCTTGTTTTTGATTGGACTGTTTGCGGGTTATTTGCAGGTTCGCCTTCAACAGTTGCGAACCCGGATGTTTTTTTAAGCCTTCGGAAAAGTATTGAAGGGATTTATTGTAATTCCCCATTTCGCGGTAACATAGAGCCAAATTATTATAATAGTCCGGGTGATTGCCCGCCAGTTGAATTGCTTTGGAATAGGCGGTAGCCGCCTGCGGGAAATTGCCGCGGCTGGCCAGAATATTACCGTAGTTGTACCAGATTTCAGAATTTAATGAATCCCGGGAAACCGCCATTAAAATATATTGCCGCGCATTTTCATAATCTTTCCCTAAAAAACAGGCGCTCGCCAGCTTGTTCAGAACCACTGCAGAAGTATTGCCGTTCAGCAGACCTTTTTGGTAATTTGCGGCAGCAGCGGTGTAATTCCCGCTTTCAAAATAACTGTCCCCCATAAGCTCATAAATTCCCGGCTGGTGGGCCAGAATTTCCAACGATTTCTGATAGGAGTTCAGTGCAAGCGAATATTGTTTCCGGGCCTGTTGAACTTTGCCCATTCCATTATAGGCTTCATATACTCGGGGATCCGCCTGCAGAGCGGTGCGGAATGCTTTTAAAGCTTCGTCATAATCCTCATGAAGCCGGTACACTTCACCCAGCATATACCAGGCGCCTGAATTCCGGGGCTGCTTCTCCACAGTTTTCAGAAAGCAAATCCTGGCTGAATCCGTGTTGCCCTCCTGCAGGAAAACCCTGCCCAATTCATAACTGATCAGCGGGTGATTACCAAAATGGTTTTGCAGCCGATGCAAATTATCTTTGGCAATTCCGGACTGTCCGGCGGCAATCCGGTGGCGGACCAACTGCAACTGTGCGGATAAATCATTTGGTGCCTGCTGTGCCTGAT
>JBAPTX010000390.1:0-3800 GCA_049282375.1 Calditrichia bacterium | reverse complement strand
GCCGGCGTCAGCATGCGCGCCAGATATACTTCCTTCCCCACCGGATATTCCTGGTTCGACGATTTTACCATCGAAGAGCTGGATGTGATGCCCAATGTTCTGGTAAACGGGGATTTCGAGACCGTTGAGCCGGGATTCTGGAACCGGCTGAACGACGGTATGGCCACCCTGAGCTGGGCCAGCGATGAAGCCGCGCCCAATCCCTGGGCCACCACCGTTCCCAGCGAACGCTCCCTCAAGGTGGAGAAAAGCGGGGCCACGGCGGATATGGCCGGCTGGATGAGCGACAATAACGCCGATCTCTACTGGAACAATGCCGCCGGCGCCCTCTACACCCTGCGCTTCTGGGCGAAGACCAGCGGCGTAAACACCGGGCCGGGCAATCAGGATGCAATGACCGGCGTCTGGTACCGCTTCTACTCCGGCGGAACTCTGCTGGCCGAGCAGTTCGTGGGCGTGGACCAGAGTGCCGCCAGCGTGGACTGGACCGAATACACCGGCGCCCTGCTGCTGACCGCCGAGCCCGATGAAGTTTATGCGGTGGCGGTGATGGGAAAGGATGCCACCGGAACCGTCTGGTTCGATAATGTGGACTGCTGGACCGATCCCTGGTCCATGGGCATCTTCAATGCCGACATGGAAACCCCCACCGGATGGATGTACTGGTTCGACACCGGAAAAGTGGGCTATGCCGGAATGACCACCGACACCTCCCACAGCGGGATGTACAGCATTATGCTGGTCGATAAAGATACCCTGGATGATGAGATCGTCTATTACAGTGAACCGGCGCCGGCCCAGCCGGATAAATGGTATAAGCTGGGTGTCTGGGTCAAGACCGACAGCGTGAACAATGACATGGACTGGCTTGCCTCCAATGTGACCCCGGACCGGGACAACAACCGCATGGGCGTTACCTTCTTCTTCCATCGTGCTCCTGTTGACCATTCCTGGGACCTGACCGGCGGCGATCAGTTCTTCTATGTGGACCAGCGCATGCCGGGCACAAGCTGGACCCACTATAACGTCATTGCCAAATCTCCCGCTGATGCCGCCGGCGTCAGCATGCGCGCCAGATATACTTCCTTCCCCACCGGATATTCCTGGTTCGACGATTTTACCATCGAACCGGTAGAGCTGGTGCCGGTGGGCATCGAGGATCCTCCCGCGCCGGTCTCAACTCTCAGCAGCAATTTTCATCTGATGCAGAATTATCCCAATCCCTTCAACCCGGAAACCGTCATTGAATATCTAGTGCCGCAGAACGGGCCGGTGGAACTGAATATTTATAATACCCTCGGCCAGAAAATAAGGACGCTGGTAAACGAAGTGAGGACCGCCGGCACTTACCATGTGCTGTGGGACGGCACGGACGATTACGGCAACAAAGTGGCTACAGGAATCTATCTGTACCAGTTGCGCGGGAAAAATGCGCTTATTACCAGAAAGATGATGCTGGTGAAATAATCCATTTCTTTCAACCGGCCGTTCACAATGGGAACGGCCGGTAATTTTTTATTCATTTGAGAATGCACTTTGACGCCACAGAAGTTCAGAGTTTTCAGGTCTGTATTTTTCTGTGTAAAAAAGAAATACTAAAAATCAGCACTTGTTAGTGGAAACAAGCCATCCCATTGGGGGATTCAGCATGAATTGCGCAAATGTCAGACCGCTTTTTACTGTCCTTCTTTTCCTGTTTTTAACGGCAAATTTGCTGATGTCCGGTACTACCGGAAAAATTACCGGTGTGGTGCGGGATGCTTCCAGCGGTGAACCGCTGCCGGGAGTTAATATTCTGGTGGAAAACACAAATTACGGTGCGGCAACCGATATGGACGGCACCTTTATTATCCTGGGAATTCCGCCCGGTGTTTATTCCCTGCGGGCCCTGATGCTGGGTTACAATGATGTGGTCATTTCGGATGTGCGGGTCAGCAGCGATAAAACCACCACGCTCGAATTCAAGCTGCAGGAAACTTCACTGGAATTGGGCGAAACCATCGAAGTAACCGCAGAACGGCCGCTGGTGAAAAAGGATGTCACCTCCACCGAATCCTCCGTGGGGCGGGATGTGATCGAGAGCCTGCCGGTGGAGAATTTCAGCGATGTGGTTAATTTGCAGGCCGGTGTAGTGGAGGGGCATTTCCGCGGCGGCCGCCTGGGTGAAGTGGCTTATATGATCAATGGAGTGCCGGTAAACGATGTATATTCCGGAGAAGCCGCAGTGCAGGTGGAAAACAACGCCATTCAGGAAATTACCGTTATCAGCGGGACCTTTAATGCTGAATACGGACAGGCCATGTCCGGTGTTGTCAATATTGTCACCAAAGAGGGAAGCCGCACTTACAGCGGCAATCTTACCGCCTACGGCGGCGATTATCTCAGCGGCCATGATAAGACCTTCTGGAACATCGGCGATTTAAACCCGACCATCAACCTGCAGGGGACTTTAAGCGGTGCAATTCCCGGTTTCAAAAATAATCTGACCTTTTTTGCCAGCGGCCGCGCCTATCAGACCGACGGCTATATTTATGGAAAAAAGGTTTTTCTGCCCACTGACCGGTCCGATTTCAATGCGGATGTGCCCGATAACTGGCAAGTGATGAGCCGCGGCAAAACCTATGCATTCAGCGAAGCGCTGGCAAACCGGCTTATTGATAATGCCGAAGCGGTTTCCATGAACAGTTCCGACCGCTACACCGGCAATTTAAAGCTGACCTGTCATTTGACCGGGCTGGATAAAATCAGCGCAGAGGGTACTTACCAGTTCAGAAAGTGGAAAGAATACGACCACCGCTTCCGTCTTAATCCCGGGGGAAATTATCACAGGAACCAGAACGGCGTCACCTCTGCTTTTTTGTGGAACCATATTTTCAGCGCCCGTACCTTTCTGGACCTGCGCTATTCCTATTTCGGAACCCGCTATGAGCAATATGTCTATGAAGACATTTTTAATCCCGATTATGTTTCCCCGCAGCGGCTGCAGGACACCGGCGCCAATGCCTATCTTTCCGGCGGACAGCAGATGTGGCACTTCAACCGCAGTACCCGGACTCACCTCGCCAAACTGGATTTAACCAGTCAGGTAACCGCCAACCACCAGATAAAAGCCGGTCTGGAAGGCAAGCGCCACCGTCTCTGGCTGCATGAATTTGAAGTGCTGCCGGATACCCCGGAGCGGATCGCCCCGATTACCGCCTTTAACAACAACCGCTACCTGCATCATCCGCTGGAACTGGCCGGCTATCTGCAGGACAAAATGGAATTCGACTACATGGTGGTAAATGCCGGATTTCGCTTTGATTATTTTGACCCTGATGCCGGGGTGCCGCTGGATTTTACCCGGCCCAGCACTTCCGCGCGAAGCGATGCCGAAATCAGTTGGCAGGTCAGTCCCCGGGTGGGAATGGCATTCCCCGTTTCCGAAGGGGGCGTCATTCATGTTTCCTATGGTCATTTTTTCCAGGTGCCGAATTATTTTTATCTTTACACAAACCCGGAATTTGACATCTTCCCGCTGCAGAGCACTCCTTCTCCGCCGCCCCAGTCCATCTTGAATGTGGTGGGAAATGCCAATCTGAAACCGCAGAAAACTGTTATTTATGAAATCGGCCTGCAGCAGCAGCTTGGAACCCAATTCGGCCTTTCCGTAACCACCTTTTACAAAGATATCCGCAATCTGCTGGGCACGCAGGTGCTGCGCACCCTGCAGGGAATCCGTTACGCCCGCTACATCAACCGCGATTACGGCTTTGTGCGTGGTGTAACACTTGAATTTGAAAAAAGGCATTCGGGCGGGG
>JBAPTX010000389.1:0-3602 GCA_049282375.1 Calditrichia bacterium | reverse complement strand
CGGGTAATCAGCCTGATTCTGTCCGATGTTATCGGCAATCCGCCGGAAGCCATTGCCTCCGGACCCACTGCCGCCGACCCGAGCACCTTCTCCGATGCCTGCCATATTATTGAAAAATATGAACTTCAAAAAATACTGCCCCTCGCAATTACAAATTACCTGCAGGCCGGCTTAGCGGGAAAAATTCCGGAGACGCTCAAACCAGGTGATCCGGTTTTCGCACAGGTCGAAAATATTATTATGGGCAGTAACCCGGATGCGTTGAACGCCGCACGAAATGCTGCAAGCCAGGCTGGTTTTCACACAGTAATTTTAAGCAGCCGCATGAAGGGAGAAGCCCGGGTAGCGGGAAAGGAATTTGCACTGGCCGTGCAGCGCGTTTTAAACCGGGAAGAACCGATAACACCTCCTGCCTGTTTGATAATGGGCGGCGAAACAACCGTCACCGTTACAGGATCAGGAAAAGGCGGCAGGAGTCAGGAACTGATCCTGGCGGCGCTGGTGACGATGAAAGATGAATCGCGGCCGTTTCTCATTGCCGCCGCCGGCACCGATGGCAGCGACGGTCCCACTGATGCCGCCGGCGCATGGATTGACCAGCAGACCTGGCAAGTAGCAGCCCGTTTGAGTCTCAATCCGCTGGAATTTTTAAGCCGCAACGATTCATACACCATTCTGGATGAGCTGGGACGGCTGATCCGGACCGGGCCGACCGGCACCAACGTCGCGGATCTGGTTTTTGCACTTATTCCCTGAGGCAGTGAAGAATTGTTTCTTTCCGTTTGAAACGGTATAAAAAAAACGGCGTCCCCGCATGGGAACGCCGCTTTGGCAATACAAAACTGATCAGATGAAATTATTTCATCAGAATCATTTTCTGTGTTTTTACAAAATCACCAGCCTGAATGCGGTAAATATACAGACCGCTTCCGACTTTCTGACCCAGATCATTCTGTCCATCCCAGGTCACCTCATAACGTCCCACATCCATCCGGTTATTCACCAGCGTCCGTACCTTCTGGCCCAGAACATTGTAGATTTCCAGACGGACATCCACGGCCTGGGGTAACTGATACTTAATGGTGGTAGTCGGATTGAAAGGATTGGGGAAGTTCTGCGAAAGTGCAAATACCGTCGGCAATGCTTCCGGATCATTCATGCCGGTGGATACCACATGCATGCTGACCGGAATAATTTCTTCGCCCACATTTGGATCTGAAGAAACAACCATATTAGCAACTACGGTCGTATCCATGTTAAACATGGAAGCATCCAGCTTTACCGTAATGGTTTCGCTCTGATTTGCCGGAATAGTTCCGATAACCGGATATGCAGAGAGCCAGTAGTCGAAGCCGGTTTCCAGCACACCGCGGATACTCCAGTTGTAATTCAGCGATGCGGATACCTCATTTAGCTGAGCCCAGACTCCCTGGAAGAACATCCAGGCGCCTTTACCCGGCACCATCGGACCATCGTCCACGCTGGAGGGATGGTCAGCAGTCGCATCGATGGCATAACCAATCCAGTATTCCTGACCGGAAAGAAGCGGTATGGGAGTCGGCAAAGAAATCTCCGTCCACTGATCAATCAAAACCGCAGAGGTAATGTCCTGCGAATAGACTTCCATACCGGGATCACCAAAGGAGCCGCCCTGCCAAACTTTCAGGGTGACGTTGGTGAAATCCGCAGAGCGGATATGAAGCTGCACGGCGGAAAGGCTGTATTCGCCATAATAGGCAGCCAGTTCTTCCGCGGTAAAGCGGACTGCACTGATCCAGCTTGAGGCAGCATTGGTTCCGATGCCGTTATCGTTATAGGGGCCGTCATAATGAATGATGACACTGTCCCGGCTCGAACCGGTTTTGAAGCTGCCGCGTTTAGCGTCGGGCTGGACGGTCTTCAGTGCACTGATGGTGCCGCCGTTCATATATTTGCTGTAATCAGTCCGGGTGGCGGTGGAAGGAATTGTCATTAAATGATAATTCAATTCCCCATCGCCATTATTGCTGATGTTGAACTGCACCTCGAGGGAATCCCCGCCGTCAACTGTGGTGTCGATAGCAGCAATACTCACATCCATGGTCGGTGCGGTCAACGCAAAGTCCACAGTTGTGGTGCTGTCGGCAAATATTTCCACACTGTCCATCATGGCAGTATTGTAACCTTCCTTCATGACGGTCAGATTATACATCCCCACAAAAATATCGGGGAAAGAATAAGCGCCATTGGCATCAGTATAAGTAACCATACCGTCCACGCTTACCAGTGCGCTGTCCACTCCGGCGCCGGTTGCATTAACGGTTACAGTACCGGCCAGGGTGCCGGTTTCCATTTCGCGCACGACCACATCGTCAATGGCCCAGCCGCTGGCCCAGGTGCTGTCGTCGTCGGCATGAAAAGCAATCCAGACGGAATCACTACCGGCATAAGCACTCAGGTCTACCGTTCTCTGCACCCAGGCAGTGTCCGGGCTGATTTGCTCAACAACGTTCCAGGACTGGCCGGCATCTTCGCTGACTTCAACAAACGCCAGCTCACCATAATCGCCGGTATAGAAACTCTGGAAACTGACCACAACTCCGGCCAGATTTGAGAAATCCAGCGGCGGTGTGACCAGATAATCCTGACTGCCGTCATTGGAGCTTCCGGGAGCATCATCATTGGATGCGGCAAAAATGGTATGCTCGGGAATTTCCCAATATGCGCTGCTTAAGCCGGCGCTGTCGCCGATTAACCATCCCACGCCATTGGTAAAGGAGGTCCAGCCGGCCGGAAGGCTTCCGCCTTCAAAATCTTCCGTCAACAGAACGCCCGGAGGCATCGGCGGCTGATAAGGCATATTGGGACTGGGCAGACTGTTGTTGGAAAAGGTATTATTCAGATCTTCACTGGTTTCATCTGCTCCGGTCACCCCGTTACCGCCGGTGGCAACCTGCGCGCCTTCTGTCATGTCGATCCGGTGCACTGAATATCCGTAATCGTGACTGGGTGCGGATACCTGATTGGCAACTGGAGTATCCGGCAGATAGGTGCTGCTGTCTGTTCCGGCATCCGGTCCGTCAATGGAAACGCCGGTTTTATCCACCGCCTCATTATTTGCCGCGGGGGAACCGGAATTATACAGCAGATAATCCACATCTGCCACCAGGTCGCTGTTGCCATCCCAGTAATAAAGAATCACCACTTCGTCACCGTTGGTCAGACCACCCTGTCCGTTTACGCTGCCGGCAACGGCTTCGCGCATATCCGGAACGTCCGGGCCGGAACTGCTGTCTTCAAACAGCTCGTAAGTGGGCAAAACATTGTATTCGGCGAAAAATGCCGAATCGCCGCTCATCGCAATGGTCTGATACTCACCGGCTGCAATCATGGCATTCTGCGGGAAGCGCGCATTAAAATCGGAAAAGCTTCCGCCGCCGCCGCCACCTTCCACAATCTGATAATAATAGATGTTGGAACCTTGATGAGTGGCATCGGAAATGTAGTAATCGCTCAGGTTCACCGAATCGGCAGTCGGATTGTAGATTTCGACAAATTCGCCGCCGGTGGGAGTAACCACGATTTCAGTAATGAGCAGTTTCTGCGGACCAACGGGCGCATTC
>JBAPTX010000388.1:0-3042 GCA_049282375.1 Calditrichia bacterium | reverse complement strand
AGTGTGGGATTTGCCGGCGTTTCAATAAAGATCAACTTTGTTTTATCATCAATTGCCTTCTCAATTTTTTCAGGGTGGGTGGCATCCACTTCCCGGGCTTCAATGTCCCATAAAGGCAGTGTTTCTTTATAGAGGTTGTGGGTCCCCCCGTAAACTGTATCACTTGAGACCAGGTTTTCCCCATTGCGGCAAAGATACAGGATGATTCCTGAAATTGCCGCCATTCCCGAGGCAAACGCCAGAGCCGCTTCGCCTCCTTCCAGAAAGGCCATTTCATTTTCCAGCGCCGCCTGAGTCGGATTTCCCAATCGGGTATAAAGGAATCCTTCTTCTTCCCCGGCAAACAGGGCCGCACCATGCCTGGCGCTTTTAAAGGCAAAAGTGGAGCTTTGATAAATCGGTACGGAAATAGCGCCTGTCTGGTCGTCGATACCGCCGGACCCATGCACGCATAAAGTAGAAAACTTTGCTTTTTTCAGATCAAATTTACCCATTATAAATCCTCTATTATTGAAAGTATATGATATTTCTTTTCAATGCAGAAAATATACTCTTCTATTTTAATACCGGTCAAGGAATATGTGAATATAAGCACCAAAACCACTTGCTGTGCCGTTTAAAAATTTGGACTGGAAATCCGAGGGTCTTCTCTATATCTTTGCAGCGCATTCAGGCACCTTTGTGCAAAAAAAATTGGATTCCAGCACTTTCCTGTGCTCTATTTTCATCCGGAGCAGGATTTATGAGTCATTACATTCGCAGACGTTTGCTCACTTTTTTACCTGTAGTATTGGGTGTAGTCACTGCAGTTTTTTTAATTATTCACCTGGTACCGGGTGATCCGGTAGTATTGATGCTGGGAGAAAATGCACCGCCCTCCGATGTGGCTGAATTGCGGCATCAGCTCGGGCTGGATAAACCATTACTGCAGCAGTATGGGGAGTTCTGGCAAAATATTTTTACCGGTAATTTAGGGGATTCCATCTATCACCGCGAAGCGGTTCTAAAGCTGGTTTGGGAGCGGTTGCCTGCGACCGCGGTGCTTTCCTTTTGTGCTTTGATCATATCCCTGCTCCTGGCTTTCCCGCTGGGGATCACTGCGGCTTTATTTCAACGGAAGCTGCCGGACTATCTTGCTTTGGGATTTTCTATTCTGGGCATAAGCATGCCGGTTTTCTGGCTGGGGCCATTGCTGATCATCCTTTTTTCCATTAAACTCAAACTTCTGCCGGTTGCCGGATTGGCGAGTTGGAAACACCTGATTCTTCCTTCGCTGACTCTTGGCTTCGGGCTGGCTGCCATTACCACGCGAATGGTACGTTCTTCCATGATTGAAGTGATGAACCAGGATTATATCCGCACAGCTCTTGCTAAAGGACTGAGTAAAATCCGGGTGGTCTTGTCCCACGCACTGAAGAATGCCATTATTCCTGTAATTACAATTGTGGGCCTGCAATTGGGAGCTCTTTTGGGCGGAGCCATAATTACCGAGGTTGTTTTTTCATATCCCGGCTTGGGACGGCTGTTAATTCTGGCAATCCTGCGGAGGGATTATCCGCTGGTGCAGGCGGTTATTCTGGTTATTGCGTTTTTATACCTCTTTATAAACCTTCTTGCAGACCTGCTGTATGCCCGTGTCGATCCCCGCGTCCGCTTAAAATAAATTTATCAGAAGAGTGCGGCAGTATAGGATACCCATTTAGAATTGATAAAAAAACCAGCTATAACAGGCGACTTGAGAGTTGGCCGATGGATTGCAGGAAAATATTTTTTTGGTTGCCTTTCTAAAATATAATGTTATATTGTTGGGCTCAAAAAGAGAAGTAGTACGTTTTTACATGTTCTTTAAAATAAGCCGATGTAGCTCAACTGGTAGAGCAACTGATTTGTAATCAGTAGGTTGGAGGTTCAAGTCCTCTCATCGGCTCGCAAGTTCTGATGCTTGCAAAAATCGGGGAGGTAGCGAAGCGGTCAAACGCAACAGACTGTAAATCTGTCGGCAGCAGCCTTCGGAGGTTCGAATCCTTCCCTCCCCACTACTGCAGCTCAATAGGTTGGGTGATGAGCGAGGGGTTGGTTAAAAGGGAAAATCATATTTTTTTGGCGGGAGTAACTCAGTTGGTAGAGTCACAGCCTTCCAAGCTGTTGGTCGCGGGTTCGAGTCCCGTCTCCCGCTCTGCAATAAAATGCCGGAACGGTGGTAATTTTATTGCCTCAAAGCCCACGTAGCTCAGTAGGTAGAGCACATCCTTGGTAAGGATGAGGTCACCGGTTCAATCCCGGTCGTGGGCTCTTTTTTATTGGCTGGAATTATGAAGTACGAAATAATAGTTCTTCTGTTTAATTAATGGCATATTTTGGAGGATAGCTGATGGCTAAGCAAAAATATGAACGGACAAAACCTCACGTTAATGTGGGAACGATTGGTCATGTGGATCATGGCAAAACCACTTTAACTGCCGCGATCACGATGTATCTGGCCGCCCAGGGACTGTCCGATATTCGGTCTTTCGACAGCATTGATAATGCGCCGGAAGAAAAGGAACGTGGTATTACCATTGCCACTGCCCATGTGGAGTACCAAACTGAAAAACGGCATTATGCGCACGTGGACTGCCCTGGACATGCCGACTATATTAAAAACATGATTACCGGTGCGGCGCAGATGGACGGCGCCATTCTGGTTGTAAGCGCTGCAGACGGCCCCATGCCGCAAACCCGCGAGCATATCCTGCTGGCGCGTCAGGTAAATGTGCCGAGCGTGGTTGTTTATCTGAACAAGGTTGATCAGGTAGACGATCCTGAATTGCTGGATCTGGTTGAATTGGAAGTGCGCGAACTGCTTTCCAGCTATGATTTCCCCGGAGATGATATTCCCATTATTCGCGGCAGCGCGCTGGAAGCAATGAGCGAACCGGAAAATCCCGAAAAAACAAAATCGATTCAGGAACTGCTGGATGCGGTTGATGATTATATTCCCACTCCCGAACGTGATGTGGATAAGCCATTCCTGATGCCGGTGGAAGATGTATTTTCTATTAC
>JBAPTX010000387.1:0-10389 GCA_049282375.1 Calditrichia bacterium | reverse complement strand
CGTGGAGGCGCATTTATGGATTTGCACATTAAGCAGATGAAAGAAATTGGTTTAAAAAACTGGCGTTTAATTTACCGGAACTTGTCTGCACCAACACTGGTGGAACATGCTATTATCCGCGGGGAAGGGATTCTGGCCGCAAATGGTGCCCTGATTGTCCGTACGGGAGAACGCACCGGCCGCTCACCAAATGATCGTTTTTTTGTGGAAGATTCCACCACAAAGGACCGCATTGCCTGGGGAAAATCGAATGCGGGCGTAAAGCCGGAAGTTTTTGATCATTTATTCAACAAAATTCAGGCATATATGCAGGGCAAGGAGTTATATGTTCAGGATGTATATGTGGGAGTCGATGAAGATTACCGCATGCCGTTGAGAGTGGTCTCCGAACTGGCCTGGGGCGCCCTTTTTGCCCGGACGCAATTTATCCGGCCGGAAAAACGGAAAGATATCGAAAATCATCAGCCGGAATTTACCGTACTTCATGCGCCCAACCTGCAAAGCGAGCCCGAACTGGACGGTACCAATTCTAATGTTTTTGTGGTAATCAATTTGGAAAAAAAACTGATCCTGGTTGGCGGCACCCATTACGGCGGTGAAATAAAGAAGTCGATCTTCACGGCAATGAATTTCATCCTTCCCCAGAAAGGGGTTTTCCCCATGCACTGTTCTGCAAATGTGGCGCAGGAGGGGGATGTGGCACTCTTTTTTGGTCTGTCCGGCACCGGTAAAACCAGCCTCTCTGCAGATCCGGACCGCCGCCTGATCGGTGATGATGAACACGGATGGAGTGAGAACGGAGTATTCAACTTTGAAGGCGGCTGTTACGCCAAAGCCATCGACCTGACCATTGAAAAGGAACCCCAGATTTACAATGCCATCCGGTTTGGTTCCATTGCGGAAAACGTGATTTATGATGATGTAACCCGTAAAATTGATTTTTCCCGGGGGGATATTACCGAGAACACCCGTGCCACTTACCCGGTGGAGCACATCGACAATGTAATTATTCCTGGAATAGCCGGTCATCCCAGCAATGTCATGTTCCTTACCGCTGATGCCTTTGGCGTGTTGCCACCCATTTCCAAACTCACCCCTGAAATGGCAATGTATCATTTTATGAGCGGATATACCTCCAAGCTGGCCGGCACAGAAGCCGGAATCACCGAACCGCAGGCCACCTTCAGCGCCTGTTTCGGTGAACCGTTTATGCCTCTGCCAATCGTAAAATATGCGGAAATGCTGGGTGATAAACTGCGCAAGCATAATGCCCAGGTCTGGCTGGTAAATACCGGCTGGAGCGGTGGACCCTACGGAACGGGAAAACGGATGGACATCCGCCATACCCGCGCCATGATCAAAGCCGCCCTGAGCGGAAAACTGGATAATGTCGGATTTGAGCCACATCCCATCTTTAAGGTGCTGGTGCCGCAAAGCTGCTGTGCAGAAGTGCCCGATTCGGTGCTTTCTCCGCGAAATACCTGGGAAAACAAGGAGGATTACGACCGTAAAGCCAAAGAATTGGCCAAAAGGTTCAATGATAATTTTAAGCGCTTCCCCAATGCCACTGATGAAATTAAAAAAGCGAGTCCCAAAGCGGATTAGTTAACGATTTCCTGATAACAACAAAAACCCTCTGACAATTTTATCTGCAGAGGGTTTTTTGTTATAAACCGTTTTTTGATAAAGTTTACTAATTCATTGCTTTAAGCTGCACGATGGTGGCTCCCCAGCCGCCGCCGCTGCCGCCCTCCTCCCACCAGTTCAGGGCAGCAGGTTGTTTTTCCAGGATGGAATGTACCAGCCGCCGCAGGGTGCCTGTCCCCTTGCCGTGAATAACCCGGATCTGCAGAATTCCTTTTTCCCGGCAGGCGCGGATATACTCCGGCAGCAAATCCTTCACCTCCGCGGGTAAAAAAGTATGCAGGTCCAGTTCTCCGTTGATGGGATATTCTATTTCTTCTTCAGCCATGACTTACCCCATCTTTTAGAGGGTAAAAAATAGGCCGACAACTCCACTGTTCAAAATAAACATTCCAGAAACAAAAAAATTACTGCGATTCGGACCTCGAAATTTCTGAAGGATACCAAAGGTTTGGCATCACTTCCCCTATCCATTTGGGAGTGGGGACCGAGGGGTGAGGTCCGGTCTGCGGCCTGTTCCATATTAAATCGTGAAATATCATTTTAAACGAACACTGCCGCACGGGAGGTAATCCATGCGGCAGGTTTATTATACAAAAATATCATTAATGCAAATGAGGCAAATTCATATTTACTTCATCAGCAATGCTTTCCGGAGCAGCCGTTGTTTTCCTGCTTTCAGTTCAATAAAATAAACACCCGAACCGAGGTCTGCCGCATTCCACTGCAGGCGGTGGCTCCCGGCGGTTTGCCTGTTATTAAATAAGTCAATTACTTTCTGGCCCAGGCTGTTGTAAACAGTGATCCGGACTTTTTCCGCCTGCGGCAGGAAATAGCTTATAGTTGTTGCCGGATTAAAGGGATTGGGATAATTGGCATAAAGCTGCAGATTTTCCGCAACCATGCTGCCCGCCCCGCCTATTTCTGTGGGGGTATCATCCGTCATCAAAAAGGTAAGGGTGTTATCCAGCAGATTTTTTGCCGCTGTAGTGTCGGTTATGCTGCTGAAATCAAAGGCATAGTAAACAGTCTGTGCACTTTCCGGGTAACTGTTGTCATCGTAAACAAGGATTCCGGCTTTACCGGCTTCCAGTTCGGGTTCATAAAGAATATAACTCTGTGCATCCGGAGTAACCGCATCCTGGTCGTACCAGCCGGAGGAGGAATTATAATTCAGAATCATAATATTGGGCAGCAGGTTGGGCACATTCAGCATGGGATGCTGCGCCTGGGCAGCTATTCTGCGTAAAGATCCCTCATCATCGCCATTCCAGTCTGTTATATGAAGAACCTGAGAAGCAAAACTGGGATACCCGGGCGAAGATACCGCATCATAACCCACTTCGCCGCCTTCAATCAGTAACTTTCCGCCGGACTGCACGTGCTGTTCAAGCGCCTGCCGGAATACCGGATCGGAAACCGGTGAAGGATTCTCTCCCGATGCGGAGATGATCAAGTTATACTGGGACCAGTTGTTCACATTCGTAGAAGCAGAAGTTTCCACCGTCACCAGAAAATTCATTTTTTCCAGATAATGCTGAATTAAACCGGAGGCCGACCGGGTTTTTTCCGGCGCATAACTCAATGTTATCCCGCGGTCTTTTATCATTCCGCGGCTGCCGGTTTCATCATCCAGCACCAGCACCAGCCCGCGGGTTTCCAGAATGGTAAACTGATGATAACCACTGGCAGGATGCACTACGGTATTGGGAACCTGAGCGGAATCTGCAGCAAGAATCCGGTATTCGATAACATCCCCGATGCTCACCTGGCTGGTATCGGAATTGAAATACCCGGCAAACAGACTGTCCTGCACGGGCAGCAGCGGAAAATCCGCCTGCGGCTGGCTGTTCAGTTTCCACTCCACCCGCACCTGCGAATCATCTACTCCCAGGTTGTCGGTGATATACGCCTGAATAATTGAAGGCCATTTTAGCAGCGCCACCTGCTGTAAAGCATGGTGGACAATTACAGGAGGAATTTGGTCGGGACCGGCATGGAAACGGAAGGTTTCCTGCGGCGCACTGGCCGGAAGCATTGAAAACCCGCCGCTGTCGGTTGCAGCATAAATATAGTAGGATACTTCAGCGGGAGACCCGGGGCCGGGCATAAGGGCCTGATATTGGTTGCCGCTGATATTTTGCAGGGGTACATGCTGATATGCAAGGCTGTCATATCTGAAATAAATCCGTAAAGAATCGCTGTTCAAAGGGAAACGGCTGCTGATTTCCACATCAACCGTATAGGGGCCGGCCAGGTCCTCAACATCGGGGAGCGGCGTATGGGTAATCTGCGGTGTGTAGTAAAAAGCCGCCTGATATGCATTTAGAATTCCCCAGCCATAAGCATTATTCGGCGCAGCGGCATTATCTGCCGTCTGCCGCATTGCTTCAATAATCTGCATATTGGTTAAATTCGGATTGGCTTGCAGCACCAGGGCGGCGGCGCCCGCCGTCAACGGACATGAAAAACTGGTTCCGTCCACCGAGGAATATCCGTTGGTGCTGAACGTGCTGGGCGCCACCACACCCGATCCCATGGCCATTACGTCCGGCTTGATACGGCCGTCTGCAGTGGGTCCCATTGAGCTGAAATAAACCTGACTGCCGCTTGCGCTGACCGCGCCCGCTGCCAGAACACTGTCGCCATCGGAGGGGGCTACTAAAGTATTGGGATTGCCAGTGGTCGAAGGCCCTTCATTTCCTGCGGAATTTACTACCAGTATGCCGCGGCTGGCGGCCAGATCGGCCCCGCGCGTTACCACGGTTGTGTTGCCGTCCATATCCTGCCAGGTGTAACTTATCTGCCCGAAATCGAACTCGCGGTAGCCCAGCGAACTGCTGATAATGTCAGCGCCAAGACTGTCCCCCCACTCAGCGCCGGCAACCCAGTGGTCCTCTTCAATATTGTGTTCCCAGTCGGTGTTTTCCGTCTTCGCCAGCACGAAATCAGCGCCGTAAGCGGGGCCGATCAGTTCACCCGGATAATAGCCGGCAATGGTGCCCAGTGTGTAGGTGCCGTGCGTTCCGGTGCCCGCCTGCCCGGGTTCGTCCCAGACAATGCTGTCGCCATTTACAAAATCCCAGGTCTGCAAAATATTAATGGGGGCCAGCGCCTCATGCTGCAGGTTATTGAAACCCGCATCCAGCATACAGATCAGAACGCCGCTGCCGTTATACCCCAGGTCATGCAGCTCCGGGGTGTGAATCTGCTGATTCTGGGTCAGGGAAGAGCCGTAGCTGAGGGAATACTGATTTTCAAGCGGCGCCTGGGGAGATTTTTGCAGCGGTTTCTCCTGCGGGACAACCATTTTGCTTTTATGCACCACATCAATTTTTTTTATGAAAGGAAGGGTCTGCAGCGTTTCGAGTTGTGCCGGGCGGATTTCCGCCGAAACCGCATTCAGCCAGCGGGATTTGTGGCGAATGCGGATAACATGCCCTTTAACCTGCTGAATATATTCCGGCTTTACAGGCAGATCGTAAAAATCAACCAGCTTATCCGCAGGGCGGTTGCGCAGCCGGCGGGCTTTCGCCTTCGTGAGAAGATCCGCCTTTACCTGCGGCAGTTTCTGCTCCCACCGGCTGCCTTTATCATTAAAGAAAATCCAGACGGGCATTTGGGTGTCGCTGCCCGCCTGCAGCATCACTTGTTGCAGGGCGGGAGATATTTCCGCGGGCGCTGCCGTTGCCGGAAAAAGCCACCCGGTTAAAATTAAAATGAAAACTGCAATCCACTTCTGCATGTTGATCCTCCTGAAAACTGATTTATTAATAATGAAAATACTGCTTGATGATATTTCTTTTCTACTGAAAATAAGCCGGATTCTGCCCTGCTCAAAATTCCGGTTTTCTAATAGAATCTTAATCAAAGCGGACGGAAACCACTTTGCTGACCCCCGGCTCCTCCATTGTAATTCCATACATGGCCTTTGCGGCCTGCATGGTCATTTTATTATGGGTGACCAGAATAAACTGGGTATTGCGGGAAAACTCCCTTATCGCATGGGTAAAGCGGGAAATATTCACATCGTCCAGCGGGGCATCCACTTCATCCAGAATACAAAACGGGCTGGGCTTAACCAGATATATGGCAAAAAGCAGCGAAATGGCAGTCAGCGTTTTTTCTCCGGCCGACATCAGGGTTAATGTGGAAAGTTTCCTGCCTTTAATCTGGATGGTAATTTCAATATTGGATTCCAGGGGATCGCTATTTTCAACCAGGTTCAGTTCGGCTTTGCCGCCTTCAAAAAATTTACTGAATACCTCTTTAAAATTGCTGTTTATTTGTTCAAATGTTTCCAGAAAAAGCTTACGGGCAGTTTTATTCAGTTTGGAAATGGTCTCCATCAACTCGGTTTTAGCCTCCAGCAGATCCGCTTCCTGCGCCTTTAAAAAATCCAGCCGTTCCTTTTCGCGGTCGTATTCTTTTACTGCCAGCGGATTCACTTCTCCCAGCGATTCAATTTTACTGCGGAGCTGGCGGACCTTTTCCTGCACGTCATTCAAATGAACTTCTTCCGGGATTTCAACTTCCTCAAGCAGCGCTTCGAAATCTTCACCAAAACGCTCTTCCATCTGTTCGCGCAGACTTTTCTGTTTGACTTCTATCTCCTGAATATGCAGTTCAAGTTCCTGCAGCCGTTCCTGCGTCTGATTCCAGCGGCGGGTAATTTTCTTCTGCTCATCTTCCCGGGAGGATATGAGCAGTTTAAGGCTTTCAAAACTTTTTTCGACTTCCAGCTTCACCTTCTCCACACCGTCATGTTCCGAATACAGTTCTTCCAGAACCTGGCGGGTTTGGGAAATCTGCTCTTTCAGATGCCCAATTTCCTGCTGGTAACCGGTTGCATCATTTTCATTTCGCTGAATGGCCCGGGTGGTTTCACTTAGCGTTTGATGCAGGAAATTTTGTTTCTGCTGCAATTCATGCAGTTTATTTCTCTGATGCAGCAGCGCAATCTGCTGTTCCTGTGTCTGCCGCGAAATTTTCCGGAAGTGCTGTTCTGCCGCATCCAACTGATTGCGGCGGGCGGCTTCTTCCTGCTGCAACTGCTGCCGCTTGCCTTCCGCCTGCTTTAATCCGGGCAGCAGTTCCGCTTCCTTTCTCTGCAATTCTTCGTTCTGCACTGCCAGGGATTCGCTTTCCTGCTGAATATCCCCCAACTGCTCACGTGAACGGCTGGCTTCATATTCCTGCTGATAAGCCTGTTTTTCTACCTGCCGAAGCCCATTTTGCTGATCTGCCAGCAGTTTTTCAAATTCCTGCAGTTTGCTTTTCTTTTCCCCGATACGGCGGGCATTTTCGGCAAGGGCGGATTCAATTTGGCTGAATTCAGCCTCCAGTTTTTGATGTTCTTCCAGCAGGGCTGAATGCTGCTGTTTGCGGCCGGTCAGATTAAGCGGCAGACGGGAATCTCCGCCGGTAAGCTGTCCCCAACTGCCCAGCAATTCACCCTCGCGGGTCAAAAACTGGCACTGCGGAAAGGAGGGCTGCAGACTGAGCGCAGTATCCATATCTTCCACCAGAATTACATGGTCGAATAAAAAGGTGAACAGCTTTTCAAAACGGTTATCAAATCTGACCATCTTTTTTAAGGGAACCGCACTGCCGTTCAAGCGGCTGTAATCCGGCGCACCATTACGGCTGCCGTACAAGTTATCCATGGGAATCAGCGTTAAGCGGCCTTTTTTCTGATGACGGACTTCCTGTAAAATCCGGCGGGCGGTATCCACTTCCTCCACCACCAGATAATTGGAAAGTTCTCCCAGATAGTTTTCTAGCGCCGGCCGGTATTCCTCCTGTATATCCACAATGTTGGCCAGGGTATCAATAAGACCGCGGAAATCCTCCCGCCGGGTCATTACAAACTGCACGCTCTCGGAAAAACCTTCATAATTTTCAATCAGATTTTGCAGAAATGATCTCTGATTCTGCACCTTTTCGAGCTGCCCGATGAGGCTGTTTTTTTGCGATTCCAGCGGGGGACGCTCATTTTCCAGAGCCGATATCTGCCCGCGAAGCAGGTCCATCTCCTGTTGGTACAGCGAGACCTCTTCCCTTAATTCCTGCAGGTCTTTCTGTAATTCTTCTTCCTTTTGCTGCTGCAGGCGCGATTTTTCTTTCAACTTATTCTGCAGATTCTGCAGGCGCTCAGCCTGATTTTCCAGATTACTTTTCTGTAGCATAATTTTTTGATAAACTTCTTTTTGTCGGGTGATTTCCTGCATCAGGGTTAAGCTGTTTTCCGAGAATTCCCTGAATGCCTGACGGCTTTTTTCCAGTTCTGTTTCCACAGATTTTTGTTTTTCCGCAAATTGCCGGTAAGCCGCTTCCTGCTCTTCAACGGATTTCCGGTTTTCCGCTATTCCGCTGTCAAGTTCCTGTTTTTCTTTCTCCAGTTCAGAAAGCCGCCGGGTTCCCTCGGATTTTTCCCGCTCACTTTTCTGCAGGTTTTGCTGCAGCGTCCCGGACTTTTGTTCATTCAGCCGGATCTGCTGTTCCAGTTCACGTATTTTATCCTGAACCTGCTGCAGATTGCCGGAGACTTCCCGGAACTTTTTTTCCAGATCTACTGCGCGAAGCTGCAGTTTTTCCAGTTCCGATTCCCCCTGGTGCATGCGGGTATTCAGCCCCTCCCGCGTCTGGTGCACTTCCTGTTTTTCTTCGCGAAGCGGTACGGCATCTGTTTGATATCCCTGCATGCGCAGGTGATAGACAGTGAGTTCAAGGTTTTGTAAAGACTGACGGTATTCGTGATAACGGCGGGCTTTACCGACCTGCCGCGAAAGGGAGTTTACATTTTTCTGCACTTCAGAGAGTACATCACTCAGGCGCGTTAACTCCTGATCGGTTGCATCCAGTTTGCGAAGGGCCGACTTACGGCGGAATTTATACTTTTTTATTCCGGCAGCCTCTTCAAACAGGCGGCGTCTTTCCTCCGCATTTTCACTGAGGATCTGTTCCACCATCTTTAATTCAATAACTGAATAAGCATCCGACCCCATGCCGGTATCGGCAAACAGATCCACCACATCTTTCAGGCGGGCAATCCGGTTATTGATCAGGTAATCGCTTTCCCCGGACCGGAACAGCCGCCGGGTTATTTTAACTTCATTATAAACGGAGGGCAGAATGTTGCGGGTATTTTCTATATAAAGAGAGACCTCCGCCATGCTCAGCGGCTTGCGGGTGGCCGTCCCGTTAAAGATCACATTTTCCATCCGGTCCAGGCGCAGCAAGGAAGTGCGCTGCTCCCCCAGTACCCAGCGAATGGCATCCACAATATTGGATTTTCCACAGCCGTTGGGGCCGATAACTGCGGTAATGCCATCCGTATAATGGAATTGAACTTTATGAGCGAAGGATTTAAAGCCGAAAATTTCTAACTTCGATAAATACATCCAGTCGGTTGCCGATCCTTTACCAATTTAAAGCCTGAATAAGATGAATGATGAAAGAAATATGCGCGCTCAGATCAATCTGCCAGTGAAGAAAAAAGAGAACAGCCGCTGCAAAAATAAGGGAAAAGCCGGCCGTATATGACAATATCCTCGAATAACTGACTTCCAGGAGAACCCGCGCTCCATTCATCCATCTCAATATATACCAAACATGAAAATATAACAGAATGGCCAGTAAAATCCAATTGGAATTCAAAGCCAGCAAAAGGTTATAAAAGAACATTCCAAAGGGCAACAGAAAAAGAAAATGTGACCCGGCCCAGATGCTGACCGCCATGGCCTGCCGGAATCTGACCCGCGGCTCTTTGAAAACGCTTCGCAGGCGAATGAAGAGAGACAGCAGTAAAACTGAAAAGATCATCAGCAGCGCCAGCACCGGAATTAACGTCAGCGGATTCCAGAGCAGCTTTGCCAGGAACAGCTTAAAACCGGGGTTTGGCGCAAAAAGCGAAATCAGGTAGTCCAACAGCAGGTGGTTGCGGAAAAAATAAAGAAGGCTGCCGATCATCACTCCGCCGTTAACAGCAAGCACCAGCAACAGGAAAAGACTTTCCGCCACCCCGATTTGCCGGCGTTCCTGCAAATCGGTAAAAAATCCGTGGGACCGGCTGACCGCCCGGTGTACATCCTTCCTAAAATCGATCAGCAAACGATAAATCAGCAGAAATAACAGAAAATTGGAAAGCCCGAAAATAATAAAAATAAAAGTGCCGGTTTGCTGCTTTTCGGACACATACTGGCGGGACACAGCCCGGCGGCCCCGCTGCGGCTGAAGGGCAACCCCCGCACCTTTTTTTAGAACACGGTCCAGCGTCAGCAATCCCAGATTATTTAAACGGAATTTATTTTTAGGCCCGGCCTGCAGCGAGGGCGTTTGCAGATAGTAATCAGAATAGGTGGGTATAAAGCTGCCGCTCAGCCGCTCTGTCCATGGCCTGCTGCTGGCCTCCACACTCAATTCGGAGATCTGCTGCAGATCGATGCTTAATGCAGAAGAATCCACCCGGTAGGACAAGGCTTTTGTGAGCGCCGAAAGATAAAGCGGCTGGTACATCCCGCCGGGCTCTGCCAGCAGGTCTAAATTTTCCTGTAACCGGGTTCTTCGCATCAGGTCCAGCATAAGCGGGATTCCCTCCGCCGTTTGTTGCGGCGGACGGGCAAGTGTGTAAAAATAAACCACCCGCTTTCCATTTCCGGCAAGCACCTGCAAAATCCGTTTGTAAAAAGAATCTTTGGTATTGAAAGTCTGACCACCGGGAATCCCTATCCCCACCGCCACAAC
>JBAPTX010000386.1:0-17280 GCA_049282375.1 Calditrichia bacterium | reverse complement strand
GAATAAAGCGGTCCCGGAATGCCGCATGCACCGGATGCTCCAGTCGGAACTGCACCAGCGCCGAATTTCCCGGCTGCAATGTTTCACCTTCGATCAGGATCACCCGTGCCAGCGTTTCCGCCGTATGGATATGAAAGCGCACCCGGGTCCGGTTTTTCAATACCTGCGGTGAATCCGGCATTAACTGTACGCGGGCATTGATCACTTCCGCCGCCTGGAAATAGCCCGGGTCGGCCAATACCTGCCCGCGGTGAAGCTGCTGCTGATCCACGCCGGCCAGGTTCAGGGCAGCCCGGTAACCTGCGCTGACCTGCTGTACGGCGGAATCGTGGCTTTGCAGTCCGCGCAAACGCGCTTCAATTCCCTCCGGCTGAACTTCCAGCATTTCTCCTGCAGCAGCTTCACCGGACAGCACCGTCCCGGTTACCACGGTGCCAAACCCGGCTTTACTGAAAACCCGGTCCACCGGCAGCCGGAATATTCCGTCGGAAAACCGGGGGGCAATTTCCTTTAATTTTTGTTCCAGCAGAACTCTCAACTCTTCAATCCCCGCCCCGCTGCGGCTGGATACTTTCAGAATTGGCGCCTCACCCATGCCGTTATTTTTCAGGAGAATCCGCAAGTCTTCCTCCACCAGCAGCAGCCATTCCTCCTCCACCAGATCGGTTTTGGTGATTACAAAAATGCTGTTGGTGATACCGAGCAGGCGCACAATATCCAAATGTTCACGGGTCTGCGGCATCACACCGTCATCCGCCGCCACCACAAACAGCACCAGATCGATAGTGCTGACACCGGCTACCATATTCTTGATCAACTTTTCATGCCCGGGCACATCGATTATGGTAACATTGCGGGAGAAGTGGGCAAAACCCAGATCAATGGTGATCCCCCGCTCCTGCTCCTCCTTCAGCCGGTCAGTCCAGATGCCGGTCAGCGCTTCCACCAGGGCGGTTTTGCCGTGGTCTATATGTCCGGCCATGCCGATGATGTAGTGCCGTTCCGGATTCGGGGTTATTTCCATTTCGCTATATTGCAAATAAAATGATTTTTCTGTTCAATTAAATTAACAGACTACTTGCCGCACTGCCCGGGCAATCAGTTCGATTTCATCTTCCCGGACTGTGCGCAGATTCAGCGAAAGACGCTCGTTTTCGATATATCCCACTACTGCCGGATCCGCCAGCCGCAGTTTGCGGCTGAAGGCTGCCAATGATCCCTTCTGCGGCTGCAGGGTTACCGCCAGCGAAGGGATTTTCTCCAGCGGCAGCGCCCCGCTTCCCATTTCTGAATAGGCCGGTTCAATATTTACCTGCAGCGGTAATTCCTGCAGTAAACGCGCTAATTTATCCGCCAGCGCCTGCATCTCATCGCTGCTGCGGTTCAGCAGCCGCGCCACCGGCAACCGTTCCGGCAAATTTTCCGGCTGCAGGTACATCCTCAGAGTGACATCCAGCAGTGCATAGTTCAGCTTATCGCAGCGCAGCGCCCGCAGCAGATGATTTTTTTTGATTTTCTGAACATTGTTTTTCTTCCCGATAATAATACCGGACTGCGGGCCGCCTAAAATTTTATCGCCGCTGAAGGTGATCACATCCACACCCTCGGCCACATGCTGCCGCGCCACCGGTTCCTGAGGATATCCCCAGTTCCGCAGATCTTCAATCACACCGCTGCCCATATCATAAATCAAAGGAATATCGTGTTCGCGGCACAGCTCCGCCAGCTCCGGCAGAGAAACACTCCCGGTGAATCCCATTACCCGATAGTTACTGGTGTGCACTTTAAGAATGGCGCCGGTTTTAGCGGTGATCGCCTCCCGGTAATCGCGGAGATGGGTTTTATTCGTGGTGCCCACTTCCACCATTCTGGCGCCGCTGAGCCGCATTACTTCCGGCATGCGGAAAGAACCGCCGATTTCCACCTGCTCGCCGCGGGAAACCACGACCTCTCTGCGCCTGGCAAGGCTGGTCAGCGCCAGTAAAATGGCGGCGGCATTGTTGTTCACCACCAGCGCCGCTTCAGCGCCGGTAATCAGACAGATTATCTCCTCCACCAGATTTACCCGGTTTCCGCGCCGGCCGGAATCCAGCTCAATTTCCAGATTGCAGTAATGATCCGCTGCAATCTGCAGATGCTGCAATGCTTCCGGAGCGAGCGGCGCCCTTCCCAGATTGGTATGCAGGATAATGCCGGTGGCGTTGATCACCTTTTTCATGGCCGGTTTCAGCAGTTTTTCCGCCTTCTGTACAACCTGCTGAATAATCTGCCGGCTTAATTCCGCGCGGGAGCCCTGCTGTTTACCGGCCATAATCTGCCGGCGCTGCCGGTCGGTTTCTTCCCGGATTAATTTAATTAAATATTGCTGAGCAACGGGAATGCTGCGCAGTGCCTCCGATTCCAGAATTTCCTGAACCGGGGGAATCTGCTGCAGCCGTTCCTTATTTTTCGGGGGGTTTGGGGGAGGGTTCATTTTTATGATTATTGCCGATTTTTTCCACCCGCACCTGCAGAATGCGGTTGCGGTTTATTTTTTCCACAGTAAAGCGGTATTCGCGGTGGACAAATTCCTGTTTTTCGGTGGGCAGCGCTCCCAGATGATTCAGCACGAATCCGCTGATCGTCTCCACACCTTCGGTCTGCGGCAGGTTAAAATTCAGTTCGTCATTCATTTCTTCTATGGACATGCGGCCATCCACCAGATAAGCTTCCTCTCCGACCTTCCGGAACATGGGCAGTTCTTTATCATATTCATCCTGAATTTCACCCACGATTTCTTCAATAATGTCTTCCAGGGTAACCAGGCCGGAAATGCCGCCGTATTCATCCACCACCAGCGCCAGGTGAATATGCTCCTGCTGAAACTCCCGCAGGAGTTCATCAATTTTTTTCTGTTCGGGCACAAAGTAGGCGGGCCGCGCCAGTTTCTCCAGATCCATCTTTTCACGCTTGCGCTTGCTTAAATAAGGCAGCAGATCCTTTACATAAAGGACGCCCACAATATTTTCCATCTCCGCTTTATACACCGGTATCCGTGAATGCAGTTTGGTTTTGACCAGTTTCATCAGCTCGGTGAGTGTGGTGGATGTATCCACAGCAATCATGTCAATCCGGGGAATCATAATTTCGCGGACGGTCGTTTCTCCGAACTCGAAAATACTGTGGATCATCTCCTTCTCGTCCTTCTGCAGGGTGCCATGCTCTTCCCCCACCTCAGCAAGGGTCTTTAATTCCTCTTCCGTTAAAAGGATTTTTTCCTCGGAGAAGCCGCTGTGGGTCTGCAGGAAATGGGTAAACCGCGCCAGCCCGTAACTGATGGGATAAAGAAGATAATAGATGATAGTCAACATCAGGGAGGAGCGCATGGAAAAAGCAGTGGAATTGCGCACAGCAACTACTTTCGGTATGATTTCGCTGAGAATTAAGATGACAAAGGTAACAACCATGACATCCAGCAGAATAATCAGATTTTTATTTAAATGAAGCTGATGGCTTATGTTTGAAGTGATCAGCGCTGCCAGCGAAGCAATGGAAATATTCACCATTGTATTGCCAACCACAATGGTGATCAGCAGTTGCCGGGGCCATTTCATTAAAAGTACCACCCGGCGGCTGGCTTTGGACATTTGCGATTTAAAGTCTTCGATATGGGCGGGGGTTAAAGAAAAATAAGCCGTTTCCGAACCTGAAAAAAAAGCAGAAAAGATGAGAAGAATCAAAAAAATTGCTGGGTAGATTAGCAACTCGGGTGACAATGTTAAAACAAAAACCTCTCTTTAATGAACATATGTTTTTTTATCGCCAACAAATATAAGGAGTTGTATTTCTAAAAACCAAATCTCTTTTACCTTCGGCACACCGGCCAAAGGCCGACGAAAACACCTTTGATTATCCGCTGAACAATTAAAGATAACGAATTCTTAAATGAACCCTTTCCGGAATTCCATTATTCTACAATTCCCTTTTGCAGCAGCAGCGGCCGCCAGTACTGGCTGATTAATTCATTTTCCCGCATGTGCATTTTTTTCCGCTGCTCTTCTCCGGCATCATCCCAGCCCTGCAGATGCAGCAAGCCGTGAATAATAAGCCGGGCCCCTTCCTCTTCCGGCGAAACTTTAAATTCGGCGGACTGCTGCACAGCACGGTCCCAACTGGCATAAATTTCCGCATCCAGCTTCCGGCCTTCGCTCAGATCAAAAGTCATCACATCCGTGTAACTGTCATCCTGCAAATAATCCCTATGCAGTTTACGCAGGTACTCATTATCCACCAGGATTACGCTGAGTTCTTTTAATGGAATATTTTCTTTTTCGACAATCCGTTCCAGCAGTTGTTTGAAGATTCGCGTGGGTATCTTTTCAGGTAATGAATTAATGACGCTGATCTTCATGATCCCCTTCACTGGATTTTGGGCTTTCATTAACAACAGCCGTCCGGGCGGCTTCTTCTTTACTGGAGCTGTTAATTTTATTTCCGCTCTCTTCCGGTATCGCCTGCGTCTGTTTTTTCCGGTTTCCGCTATCTGAATCCGCCGGCTGTCCTTTAGCGGCTGTTTTTTTGCCGTTTTCCGGGCGCGATTCAGAACCGGGGTACTCGATCCGCAGATGATGAATTCCCATTAGAATCGGAATAAAGGCAAATTTAATCTTATTCAAATCCCTTAAGGTCAGATCGCATTCTTCCAGTTGACCTTCCTGGAACCGCTGCGAAATAATATTATCTACCAACTGGGTAATCCGCTGCATATTGGGATTCGGCAGACTGCGGGAAGCCGCTTCCACCGCATCGGCCAGCATGGCAATAGCAGTTTCCCGGCTTTGCGGATTGGGCCCCGGATAACGGAAATCGTTTTCGTTGATGTCCTTTTTATCCATGGTTTCTTTTGCTTTATGATAAAAAAATGACATCAGATTCGTACCGTGATGCTCCGGAATAAACTGTTTAACAGCATGGGGCAGCCCGTATTCATCGGCCATGTCCATTCCCGCCCGCACATGTTTGGACAGGATTAACGAGCTCATTGTCGGGGTCAGTTTATCATGTTTATTCATGGCATCGGTCTGGTTTTCCACAAAATATTCCGCCCGCTGCATTTTGCCGATATCATGATAATAACAGCCCACCCGTGCCAGCAGCGAATTGGCGCCGACCTCTTTTGCGGCCGCTTCCGCCAGATTGCCGACAATGATGCTGTGATGAAAAGTGCCCGGTGCTTCTACAGAAAGGCGTTTTAACAGCGGATGGTTCAAATCCGATAATTCCAGTAAAGTGATATCGGTGGTTACATCAAAAAATTTCTCGAAAATACCAATCAGCAGGAATACCGCGGTGGGGGTCAGAATCGCATTGGGAATTTGGAAAAACAGCAGATTCTGAAACATGTTGGGAAACGATTCATAATGCAAAAATCCATAGCCGAAATTTACCAGAAGATATCCCAGAGAAATATAAATGATAGCCCGGAACATCTGTCCGCGGTTGCGGATTTTCTGCACCGAAAACAGGGCAATAGTACCGACCACAATCGTCAGCAGTGCGACATAAAAGTTATTGGCGAGAGCCGCACCCAATACCAGAGCAATAACAACCGTGCCGCCAAATGCGGCCGTTGCATCCAGAAGCATCGACAACAGCATGGGTGCCAGAGTGATGGGAATGGCCAGATAATTCCAGTCCAGCGCCCGCACAATGAGCATGGAAAAAAGAAACTGCAGTAACAGCACAGAGGTAATCAGCAACAGCATTTTATTATTGGCAAACAGGCGCGGACGGTACTTCAACAAGTACAAACCCAGCAATCCGGTAATCAAAAGCGCAAACAGATACCGGCCCAGATAAAAGAGCACCTGATGCCAGCCGCGCTGGGTGGCGCTCCGTTCCTGCTGGGCAATGGCAAGAGACTGTAATTTTTGATAAACATCCTCAGTGATGATCTCGTGGTTATCCACAATCCGCTGGTTTTTATAAACAAATCCGCTGGAAGTCGGCACTTCATAAACGGCCTGTTCTTTTCGGGCCTCGGTTACTTCTGAATTCATTTGCAGATTGGGCATGAGAAACGCATTGCCAAATATGCGGATCAGGTTGTACTCAGCCTGATTACGGCGGTATTTTCTGCCTAGTTTGTCCATGAACTGCTCATTGGCCTCATCAATATCCAGCACCTGCGCCACATCCAGTTCCTGTTCGACACCGTTTTCACTGACCAGCAGTTCCTCTTCCTTAATCCGTTCCTTCGGCACATTAATAATGCCTTTCTCATAAATGGAAGTAAGGCCGTCGGCTAAGGCACGGAAAAACTCAGGCAGCTTTTCTTTCTGGTACAGCAGATAAAGTTGTGACAGCTGTTCATTGTTCATATTCAAACCATACTTCATGGTTACCTGTTCCAGCAGGCTGTCCGCCCGCACACTGCTGAAACTCCGGCCGGTCTGCGCAGCTTCGCCCCCGGCACGGGAAGTCCGCTGGAAAAACCGGGTTAAATCGTTAAAAAGACTTTTCAGTTTCAGGGTTTGAATTTCAGCAGGATTGGAGGCCGGATTAAAAACCGGCGGGATCTGGCGCTCGGCCATTTCTCTTTCCGCACTCAGCACATTTTCGGATTTAATGATGGGAAAGGTAAATGGCGCGATAATTTCCTTTTGCGCCACGCTTCCCACAGTCAGATTGCTGTATTCGAACGGGCGTGAGGAAGGCAGCATAACTGAAATGATGATGACCAGGACCAGGGCCAGTATAAACTTTGTCAGTAAATTGTCCAGCCGCATGTTAAATACATTTTTCTCCTGCAGCGCTTTGCTGAAATTTTTAGATCTTTGGGTAAACCAGTTCATTCAACCACCTAACATTTCGTAAAAGATGCGGAACGGCAGCTTCGCCTTTTTTTAACAGGCATTATAACGATTTTTCAGAAGTGAGTTCCACTAATAATGACTTCAATCTGCAGTATAAAATTGTTTACAATCACAGACGTTTTCCAAAAGAATAATTACCAGACGCCGCAGAACAATATAACACAAATATTATATCTTCATGCAAGATGAATCTGTGAATTCCGGCCGGCAAACCAGTTCCGATTTATCTTGACACATTTTCAAGTTTTACTTAACATTTGTTCAATTTGGACGAACCGGAGGAGACACAGAATGAGCTATTCCAATCTCGGTGAAATGTTTAAAACGATCTGCGAACAATATTCCTCAAAAGTTGCTTTGATGTATAAAGACAATAAAACCTACAAATCTCTGACTTTTGCCGAAATTTATGAAATCACCCGCCAAATGGCTGCCGCTTTATCCAAAATGGGCGTTAAAAAAGGCGACCGTGTCCTGCTGCTCTCCGAAAACCGGATTGAGTGGACCATATCCGATTACGCCATCCTGAGCCTGGGCGCTGTTACAGTGCCTCTGTACCCGACCCTGCTGCCTTCCCATATTGAGTTTATCGTTAACAACTCCGGGGGAAAACTGATGCTGGTGTCCAATTTACAGCAACTCAGGAAAATATCCTCCATTCGCAAGAAATTAAAGAATCTGAAAAACATTATTATTATGGAAGGGGATGGCGGAAAAGAAGCGAAAAGCTGGAAAGAGATCATGTCCGCCGGGGCTAAAATGCTTTCTAAAAATTCCCGGTTTCTGGATGAATCCATAGCCGGCATAAAGCGCAACGATGTGGCCAGTATTATTTATACCTCAGGCACCACCGGGCAGCCCAAAGGGGTGATGCTGAGTCACGGCAATTTTTTATCCAATGTGGAAGGGGCATTGGAATTTATTAAAGTCAGTGAAAAAGACACTTTTCTGTCTTTCCTTCCGCTGTCTCATGTCTTTGAACGCATGGCCGGTCATTTCCTGGCCCTGTACTGCGGCGCAACCATTGCCTTTGCAGAAAGCATCGAAACAGTGCCGGAAAACCTGCAGGAAGTGCATCCCACTATTATGACAAGCGTTCCCCGCTTTTTTGAAAAAGTTTATGCACGGGTAATGGAGGGGCTGGAGGAGGGATCCGCTGCTAAACGAAAAATCTTTTTCTGGGCGATTGAAGTCGGAAAAAGGGCCGTTCTTTACCGGCAAAAAGGACGGGAGATGCCTTCCACTTTAAAAATAAAGTATAAACTGGCGGACCGCCTGGTATTTTCCAAACTGAAGGAAAGGGTTGGCGGCCGCATCCGGTTGTTCATTTCAGGCGGCGCACCCTTATCCCGCGACATAAATGAATTCTTCAATTCAGCCGGACTGGTTTTGCTGGAAGGATACGGCTTAACGGAGACATCACCGGTAATTGCCGTTAACCAGGCGGAAAAATTTAAATTCGGTTCCGTTGGACTCCCCTTAAACAATGTTGAAGTCGCCATTGACAGCGACGGGGAAATTTTAACAAGGGGCCCGCATGTGATGCTGGGCTATTTTGAAGACGAAGCCGCTACCCGTGAAGTGATTGATGAAGATGGTTTTTTACATACCGGAGATATCGGTTATCTGGACAAGGATGGTTTTCTGTATATCACCGACCGGAAAAAGAATATTATTGTTACTTCCGGCGGTAAAAATGTAGCGCCGCAGGCGATTGAGAATCTGTTAAATAACTCCCGCTATATTGAACAAACAGTAGTGGTGGGTGACAAACGGAAATTCTGTTCCGCTTTTATAGTTCCCAATATGGAAAATTTAAAAAGCTGGGCCGCCGAGAAAGGATTGAATGTTAAAAATGAAGAGAAGCTTTTACAGCACGGGGAAGTTCAGCAGTTAATCCGGGATGAAATAGACCGGCTTTCGGTGGACCTTGCCAGCTACGAAACCATAAAAAAATTCCGTTTGCTGGCCACACCTTTTTCGGTTGAGAACGGCGACCTGACGCCCACTTTAAAGGTAAAGCGAAACGTGGTGGAGCAAAAATACCGGGCGCAGATTGAGGAAATCTATGCAGAAAATGGAAATAAAGGATCCTGATGGGCCTTATCCGATCTCACCTTCCCGTTAAGATTTTTACTGCCATCACTTTTACTGCTGCAGTTGATCCGGACGCGGTTCTTGTGCGGATGGCGGAAGTTGCCGGCCCTGTTAATGCCCGCTCACCGGTCTATGATTTTGATTCATTCACCCGCTATTATCAGGATGAAATGGGCTGCGGTTTACAGAAATTTATGGCTGCGTTTCAGCAGGTTAAACCGCCGGAATCCCTCATTGACCTGAAAATCGCCGCCAATCATCTGGAAGAAGAGTTTGCAGACGGGGGCAACCGCCCCGTCAATATTGATCCCGGTTATCTCACCGCCGCCAAAGTGGTACTCGCGACTACCAAAGATTACGACCACCGGTTGTATCTGGGCCGCGGCATCTTTGGAGATGTTCATTTAAAATTCCGGGAAGGCCGGTATCAGGATAATCCCTGGACATATCCGGATTACCAACAACCGCAGATAAAATCATTTTTTCAGTCTATACGCACGGATTATATGGTACAACTGCAGGAGATCAGGAATAAGCTGTTAAATAAAAGTAAGGATATATAATGGCAAAACAATTTACCTACCGCGATGCCGGAGTTGATATTGAAAAAGCGGAAAAATCACTGGCGCAGGTAAAACAGGCGATCTCCGGAACGCACAACAGCAGAGTTCTGAAAGATATCGGGGCTTTCGGCGGGTTTTACGAATTTCCCGCTAATGAATACCGCCAGCCGGTGCTGGTTTCCAGCACCGATGGGGTGGGCACCAAGCTGAAAGTGGCCATGATGATGAACAGGCACGACACCATCGGCCAGGATCTGGTGAATCACTGCATTAACGATATCGCGGTTTGCGGGGCCGCCCCCCTTTTCTTTCTCGATTACTACGGCTGCGGAAAACTGGACCCGCCGGTATATCAGCAGATTGTGCAGGGGCTGACGGATGCCTGCAAAACGGCTGAGCTGCCCCTGATCGGGGGCGAAACCGCTGAAATGCCCGACCTTTACCAGAATGGCGACTACGATCTGGCCGGAACCATAGTCGGTGTGGTGGAAAAGGAACAGATCATTGACGGCAGCAGAATAGAAGAAGGCGATGTGATAATCGGCGCCGCATCCTCCGGCTTGCATACCAACGGATATTCGTTGGCGCGCAAAGTGCTGTTTTCGCGCTATCAGCCGGATGACTTTATCAGAGAAATCGGGAATGTATTAGGGGATGAACTGCTGAAAATTCACACCAACTACTTCCCCGTCATCCGGGAAGTCACCAGGAAATTTGATATCAAAGGGATGGCGCACATTACCGGTGGCGGTCTGCTGAAAAACACCCGCCGGGTAATGCCGGAAGGACTGCAGCCCGATTTTGAATGGAATAGCTGGGAAATTCCGGCAATTTTCAGGCTGATCGAGAAAACCGGCAGCATTCCCACAGACGATATGCAGCAGACTTTTAATCTTGGTATCGGCCTGGTCTTTATTCTTCCGGCAGACCAGCAGGCCAAATTTTTAAGTTTTTGTGAAGAATTCAATCACTTCTTTTACCGGATCGGTAAAATAACCGGGAAATAAAAATGGCAGACATAAAATTTGAAACAAAAACGGTTTCCGCCTTCATCAGAAATCCGCTGCAGAATTTTGCGGTTAGCGAAGAGAAGATTCAAATCCGCAAAGACCCGTTAACCGGAAATCAGATGCGCCTGATCTCTCCCAAAGGCCTGGATAAGCTGCCTTCAGGAACTCCCCTGCAAGACTTTGTTGCAAATGCCGAATCCTGCTTTTTCTGTGAAGGCCGGGTGGAATCGCAAACGCCCCTGCTGCCGGAGAATATTCATCCGGAAGGGCGCATTGGTATCGGCAGCGCCCTGCTCTTTCCCAATCTTGCCGGTTTCGCCCGTTACAGCGGTGTCTGCATTTTATCCAAAAAACATTACACCGCTATTCAGGATTTTACAGCTCAAGAAATTCGCGACGGGTTACTCGCCTGCCGGGAATTTTTCCGGGTGTGCGCCGCAACGGACTCTGATGTGCTGTATCCGTCCGTAAACATGAATTATCTGCTGCCGGCAGGAAGCAGCATTCTGCATCCCCATCTGCAGCCGGTTCTGGATCCGTTTCCCACCAATAATCATCTGCAAATGCTGCAGGGCTCCGGAAAATACATGCAGGAAAACAACAGCAGTTACTGGACGGATTTGATTTCGCAGGAGCGGGGAAAAGAACGGTTTATTCTAGATAGTGAAAATATGGTTCTGCTCGCCCCATTTGCTCCCACCGGATTTAATGAAGTGAATCTGATTTTAAAAGAATCCGGAAATTTTGCGGAATTTCCGGAAACCATGCTCGAAGAAATCGGCACCATTTTGCAGCAGATCTTCCGGATTTATCATCATCTGCAGCACAACAGCTTTAACCTGGCCATTTTTTCTCCGCCGGTAAACCGAAGTGCAGAGATAAAGCCAATGCCCTGTGTTTTGAAAATCTGCACCCGGCCTACCTTTACCGGATTTTACCGGAATGACATTACCTTCTTCGAACGCTTTCACGGCGAGTCCATGCTGGACCGCGCCCCGGAAGCTGTGGCGGAAGACTTCCGCCTGTTTATTGCCGGCAGGAAATAAAACCGCACCTGCCGTATATTTTAACGTGAGTGCGATTGAGTTCGAAGACACTCTTCGACAACCCTTCGACAGGCTCAGAGTGAAATAAGGTTGTTCAGTTTGTCATGGTGAGTTTATCGAACCCTGACTTAAGCAAGAAAAAAAAGCCTGCCAGTTTAAAATATATTTCGTTTACAGCTCACCTTTCGACAACCCTTCGACAACCCTTCGACAGGCTCAGGGTGACAGCTCAGTGTGACATGCTCTTCCATTCTTCCATTCTTCCATTCTTTCCCCCTTCCACCCTTCCATCCTTCCATTTTTCCATTTTTCCATTTTTCCATTTTTCCACCCTTCGTCAACCTTTCGGCGCCCTTCGAAAGGCTCAGGGTGACAGATAAATTTCACTCACTTTATGTCATGGTGAGCATGGCTTGCCCCTGTGGGGTCGAACCATGAAATAAGAAAGATTATCAATCGGGTAAATCGAAATCACCTTATTTTATAAAAATTTGATTTCGAAATACCGGCCTGTTATATTTAGGCCGTTTTTTTGGCGCGTTCGTCTAGTGGTCCAGGACGCCGGCCTCTCACGTCGGTAACACGGGTTCGACTCCCGTACGCGCTACCAACTGAAAATCCCTGAACTGCCTAATAAGTTCAGGGATTTTTTTTTAATCTGCTTTTCCGGTTGGGAGTGCAAAGCTGCCAAAACAATTTTGCTGAATTATAAAAAGAAAGTCCTGCTGCAGCAGGACTTTTTATGTGCGCGGAGGGAGACTTGAACTCCCACGTTCTCTCGAACACCAGATCCTAAGTCTGGCGCGTCTGCCAATTCCGCCATCCGCGCAAAAACCGGCCAAATTTAGAATTTATCTTTTTTCAGTGCAATGGGTTTTATCAATCCGCGTTTGCAGCAGAACCGGAATCAGAGCGGTTGCGGCTCAGATACTGAAACAGTATCTCATATCCGAGAATTCCGAAAGCTATGGTGACATTTAAACTCTGCTTGGTGCCGAACATTGGGATTTCAACGGCGGTATCCGCCTGTGCAACAATTTCATCCCGGATGCCTTCCACCTCGTTGCCGGCCACAAAGCAGCAGGGAAAAGCATAATCAAGCTGATTGAACTCCCTGCTTTCCGAAGTGTGCTCCAGAATAATAATTTTCACTCCCTGCTCTTTGAGCCTCAGGATAATGGTCAACGGGTCACGGTGATACTCCCAGGGCACTGTTTCAACCGCTCCCAGAGCAGTTTTATCAATCTCTTTGCGGGGCGGGCTGCCGGTGAATCCGGTGAGAAAGAGTTTTTTTAAACGCAACGCATCGGCTGTGCGGAAAATAGATCCCACATTATACAGACTGCGGATATTATCCAGCAAAGCATAGACAGGGAATCGTTCCGCAGTCCGGATACTCTTCAAAGAATGTCTGCGGGCAGTGATTTCCTGGAAAGAAAGTTTCTTCATTTCTTCTCCAGCCTCGCTACCGACTCGATATGGAAGGTGTGGGGAAACATGTCCACCGGCTGCACTTCTTTCATTTCATATTTTTCGATCATCATTTTGATGTCCCGGGCCATGGTTGCCGGATTACAGGAAATATAAACAATCCGCCGGGGAGCTTTTTCGAGAATTGCTTCCACAACTTCCGGGTGCATCCCCGCCCGCGGGGGATCGCAGACAACAACTTCGGGAGCATCTTCCCTGCTCATAAGCTGCCGGCGCAAATCCCCGGCCACGAATTTGCAATTGGAAATCTTATTCATGCGGCAATTTTGAACAGCATCATTCACAGCACTTTCTACAATTTCAAAACCGGTGACTTCTTCGGCCAGATCAGATAAAAACAGGGCGATGGTTCCGGTACCTGAATACAAATCCCATATCCGGTGATACCCCTGCCCCGTATATTTGCGGACAATATTGTATAAGTTCTCGGCCTGCAGCGGGTTTGTCTGAAAGAAGGAGTTGGCGGAGATGGCAAAGTAAAAACCGCCCAGTTGTTCGGTAATCACAGGGTTTCCGAATAAGAGGTGTTCTTCCTCTCCAAATGCAATCTGGGCAAATCGCCGGTTTACGGTATTAATGATGCTGCTCACGTTCGGGAATTTATCTGTTAAAAGCTTTGTATATTCCCGCAGCGCTTCATCGGCGGGTTCAAAGGTAACTACATTGACCATGTACTGATTTTGCCGGAATGATTTTCGTAACACCAGAAAACGCAGCAGCCCTGCATGGGATCGTAATCCGAAAACCGGCAGGCCTGACTTTTTAAAATATTCCCGGCTGAAATTCAGAATACCATTCATTGTTTCATCCTGAAGCCAGCAGTTGTCGATACGCATCACCCATTCAAAAGAACCGGGCACATGGAAGCCTAAGGTAAAATCCTTTTTTGCAGAATCATCCCGAAGCTCATCCGGAGTAAGCCAGCGGTTTTCAGTGAAAGAAAATTCGGTTTTATTTCTGTACCCGAAGATCAGGGGCGAGGCAAGGGTATCAGGAACAACCGCAGATTGAATCCCGGCGATATGCTGCAGAGATTCCAGTACCTGCTCTTTTTTATAGCGGAGCTGCTGATGATAATCCAGATGCTGCCATTTGCAGCCCCCGCAGTATCCGAAATGTGTGCAAGGGGCCGGCTGGCGCAGAGGGGAAGGGGTCAGCAGTTCTACAATTTTAGCTTCGGCATGCTGCTTTTTCTTTTTGCGGATCCACACCAAAGCATGGTCACCGGGAATTCCGTTATCCACAAAAACCACCTGATTTTCATAACGGGCAATCCCCCGCCCGCCAAAGGCAAGTTTTTCGATATCTACTTCTAACTTCATTCCGCGTTTTATCATTGTCTTTTTTTTAGCGGAAAATTAGCGGTTTACCGAGTGATTACCAAATGCTTTTGCAATGGCATTTTCTGAAATCCGTTGATTCAAAAAGGTCTTGATTTAATTTTTAGAGTTTGGTATTTTTGCCGTGCTTTTTTAGAAAAGCAAATTATTTTAGATGGAGAGGTGGCCGAGTCGGCTGAAGGCGCTCGCCTGCTAAGTGAGTGTAGTGGCACAAACCGCTACCGTGGGTTCGAATCCCACCCTCTCCGCTGAAGGAGTAAAAAGTAAGGCAAAAGGAAGAATGGAACCATTCCGAACCCTTTTGCTTTTTTAATTTAGTTTGATCCGGAGGGCTAGTCCTAATTGGTAAGGCGGCGGTCTTGAAAACCGCTGCGCGCAAGCGCTTGGGGGTTCGAGTCCCTCGCCCTCCGCAAATCATTTTCAATAATAAAAGTTTTTGCCTGCCTTTTGAACCACCTTAAAGATGCTGTCTTTAAAGAACGGTCCCGCCTGCCTGTCCTCGGCTGGCAACCATCAGTACGAGTATTTCTGTTTTCTATTTAGAGTTTATCTGGAGCGTGAGGGTTCGAAAAATTGATCAAAATGGAACTTAGATGAGAATCAGGGTGCTATCATTAAAAATACCTTAAGGGCGATGGCGCCGGCGATATAACCCAACAGGATTCCCAAAGCACGTAAAACAGTATGGTGTTGATGCCGATACAGCGAAAAAGAAAATATTGAGAGAAGCAGCGCAACCGCAAAATAGATATAAGCCATATAATGTACTTCTCCCCGGAGATTAAAAATTCCGCTTCATATTAAATTGTGATCGGCTGATTACTTCAGAATCTTTAATTAATTTAACGGTGTCCTGATTTTAAGGTTTTAGACCTTCCCTCTGCCTTCGTTAAATTCTGCTTTAGATAAATAAAACTTAATTTCACCCGAATAAACTATTTTGAATCACATTTAGATAGCTATATCTTTTTAAAAGCGCCACGAACAGGGGATTTAAAACCACCGGATGAGTATCACCCGACAATTCAATAACCCGCCGGATAAAATTAAATTTGCCACCATTGCATATATCTGGTCCACTTTTCACGGCGGCATCATTTTAACTGCAACTGCATTTTATTTTATTCTGGGTGAATTATGGCCACCGCTGCTGGCGGGAAATTTATCATTTCTCGTCCTTCTGCTTTTAGGCTTTCATTATTATTTCCGGCAGGATTCTTTTGGAGTTGCCAATCTGCTTACCCTTACCCGGCTGCTCTCTATTTTTCTGCTGATGTTTTATTTTGATTCCCTGAATAATGCCACACTGGCCGCGGCCGGTTTTCTAATCCTGCTTTCAGACGGACTGGATGGACGTTTGGCGCGGCGATACCGGCGCACTTCCCTTTTTGGTGAATATTTCGACAAAGAAACGGATGCATTTTTCATGTACGTGCTGTGCCTGATGATCATTGAACGGAATCTGATGGGAGCCTGGGTTGTGCTGCTGGGGGCAATGCGCTATCTGTTTGCCCTGTTTATTTTCTTTTACCACACCGAAGTACGGAAAGAGCGGCGCAGCAGGTTCGGCCGTTACGTTTTTGTAGTGGTTATTCTGGCACTGCTTTCCGCCTTTCTTCCCATACCGGCAGTTTATGCCCCCTTGATTATTTTAGCCGCAATAATCCTTTTTTATTCCTTCGGCAGAGACATTGTATGGATTCTTTTAAAAAGATAAAATTCCGGTTGCAGCAAATTCAGAAATTACCGGCCTTTTTCTGGCTGTCGTTGCTGCTTTTAAATGCCATTATCCTGCTGCCAGCCGTTATTTTTGCTCCGGGCAGTTTTAAAATCCTGCCCATTCCCCCTGTGCACGGTCCACGGGGAGGCTATGATTTTGTTCTCTTTTTTTTCCGGCGGGATACCCATGATCTTTTCCGGATCGTTGTGGAATTTTATCTGATGGTCACCATTTTATTTCTGGTGCGGAATGAACGACGGCATATTCGGCTGCGCCGGGTGTTTATCGGCATCTATTTTTTCCTGCTGATCTATCATACTTATGATGCCGCCATGTTTTATTTCTTTGACCAGCAGCCGGTTTTGTATAACGATATTAAATTGTTACTCGGCGGGCTCTACCTTATTGTTGATTTCTCCTATTCCCATTTGATAAGTATTTCTATTTTGATAATCACCGGTGTGCTGTTCCTGCTCTGGTTTATACCCTTGCTGTTTGGAGCAGTATCTTACGGGTTGCGGCAGCGGCAGTATTCAAAACCCCTTATTTTAGGCGGCGCCGCAGTCTGGGTGTTTATTTTGAGCATGACCTGGTGGTTTCCCTTCCGGGATTACCGGCCGGTGGTCCGCTGGGTGCTGCCGCGCCTGGCAATCAACCTTCAGCATTCCTGGCAGATCCGCAACTTTGTTCACTCCATCAAAGATCAACCGGTGGATTCCACTTACTACCAGTTTGATAAACTGAGCCTGCAGAATCCGCCCGACATTCACTTGATCATGATTGAATCCTACGGCAAGGTGCTGCAGGATAATGCGGAAGTTCAACCCCGCTTTAAGCAACTTATGCAGGAAACAGAACAGGTGCTGGGGCAAAACGGCCGCTGGCACATGGCAAGCAACTACAGCGAATCTCCCATCAGCGGCGGAAGATCCTGGCTGAGTATTGCCACCGTGCTGACGGGGGTGCATATTCAGGATCAGGCGGTGTATTCCTATTTAATAAACCAGGCACGGCAGTACCCGCACCTGGTCCGCTTTCTTAACAATATGGGCTATTCTACTGTAACCCTGCAGCCGATGAAACGCCAAAGTCCCGGCTTTTCCCTCACGAATTATTAAAATTTTTATGACTATAACCGCTACATAAATTTTGAATATCT
>JBAPTX010000385.1:0-2627 GCA_049282375.1 Calditrichia bacterium | reverse complement strand
GAACAAATGATGATAATCTTTTCATTGCCACAACCTCATTATTCAATATTGAAGCCATATTTCGTAAGCAACAAATTCTCATCTCTGATCAGTCCGATTCCCGGCGCATAAATTTTGAACTCGCGCGCCTCCGGTTCCAGAGGGGTGGTTTCTTCGGTTTTGAGACAATTTTTAAACAGACCGGCAGGCGTCTTCAAAACGGTGGTGGTATCCACAATTTCCACCCGGTCCATTGCCACGCCGGGGGCCACTTCCTGGTAATAACGGGCGCCGATTTCGATTTTACCGGGCATTATCAGACCAGCGTGGTTGTCAGTCTCATCCGCCCGCCAGGCGCCGCTATGGCCGGTTATCTTGCCATCCCGGTAAATGTCCACTTCCTCACCGAAATAGAATACATCGGCGGTGGTCGTGTCGATAGCGAAAAAGTTTCTGGACACTTCGACCAATTCTCCGTTTGCCGTTTCCAGCTCCTCCACTACCCGGGTTTCCACATCGCCGATTTTCCCGGTTTCATTCAGCACCGCGATAACCAGCTTGACATTTTCTTCCCCGTCGCTGCCTTCCAAAACCAGTTGATAGCCGGGCTGCATGATAAAGTATTTGTTTTTGCCGGCGGAAGAAAAGGCGGCATTTTCAAAGTCAAAAGATTTTTGCCAGCCGCCGGTTTCCCGGCTCGATTTTGCAGTCGTTACATTGTTTTGCGGATAGGCGATTCCATTTACCAAAAAGAAAAAAACGAAGCATGAATACAGAAATTTCATTGCAGATTCCTTAATTATTTTAGGATTAATGTTTAATTCTCATCCTCCTCACCGTTCTCTTCGTCTCTATCTACTTTCTTTTCCAGATGATACCCGCCTTTATCAAACAGCAGATCATTCTTCCTTTCTCCTTTGGAGATTTCCGCTTCGTAAGTGACAACGCCCTTGTCATCCACTATTTTTTCCGCTTCAGTGATTTTATATCCCGGGTAATTTTTAACAATAAATGGTGCGACAGTTTCGGGTAATTCAATCATCTCAATTTGGGTTTCGGTTTCTTCTACTTCTCCGCCTTTATCAAAAACCACCGAAGTCCGGACGCCGTTCAGGGAAAACTCGGCCTCGAATTCATTCGAACCCTCTTTACCCCATTTCACATTACTTACGTTTGGGTAAAGTATTGCAAAGGCATTTTGAACTTCCTGCGGTATTCTCGTGTCCTGTGCAGATAGCGTGACTGCCAAAGCCAATAACAAAATGATAATTGAATACTTCTTCATTTTAAACCCTCCTTCGTTTGTTATTATAATTTCGATTCAATAATAATAAATAAATCTGAAGCAAATTTGAAGACTACCATACACAAGATGCCATGCTGCTTGAAGCGGGAAGGTGAAATCCCGACAAAGAAACAGGACATTTCTGCTTTATTGGGAATGCTCTATGCCCATGCTCTATGCCCCTGAAATCCTGGAAGATTTCATCCCGCCTGTCCCAGAGCATCTGGGATTTATTCACAGGGAAGTAAGTGCTTTTATCGGGTACGCCACGCCCTCAGAACCTCAGGCATATTCCGACGCTGCCATTTGCGATGTATTGAGAAATGGTGAAATTACCGGCGGGAGTCTGTTTTTCTGACAAATTCGAATCTTGCTTCACGATATAGCTTGCCACGCTGTACCCCAGAACCGATCCCAGGAAAACATCCGAGAGCCAGTGCTGATTATGGTATATGCGGGAGGTGCCTGTTATGGCAGCGATTCCGTACCAGAAATGGTCCCAGTATGTATTTTCAACCGATTTTGCCATAACTGTGGATACCGCAAAAGCGGCAGTGGCGTGCCCGCTGGGAAGGGAGTTATAGACATTATCAAAATTGAACGGTTTGAACACCAGGTTACTTTCTCCCCCATTAGGGCGGCGGCGGCCGGCAATAAATTTGATCATACTTGATATTGCTCCGGCATACAGGAATGCTTCAATGGAGTGAAGCCCAATCAGGCGAATCTTTTGGTTCCCGCTGATATAACCGCCAGCATACAGGGCTGCAGTAAATCCGAACTCGTATACATCACCGTAAAAATGGTCGAAATAAAATAGGTTGTCATTGAAGCGATTCCGGTTGAAAAGGGCTGCTTGCCTGGCGGTTTTGTCAGTGGTGAACAGCAGCACTGTGGTTCCGAATGCCAGACTGGTATTGCGCCAATCGGATGCAGTGAAACTTAATGGCGCTCTGCTTAGTACCAAACCGGTGTTTAGGAAATGGTTCAGATCTTTCAGCAGAACAGGGGAATGTTCTTGCTGCAGCGGATTTCTTTTCTGTGTAAAATTAGTCTGCGGGTAAATGCTGGAACCGATCAGGAGCTGTACAAAAAAAAACAAAACGAAAAGAAGCGGCTGAAAAAATGGCGGTGTTCTCAAATCTACCTCATCTGGTAATTTGTCTCGAAAGAAGCAGGTTAGATTTTGGCAGTGCATGGTGCTTTTATATTTCCTCAATCAGAGTGTAATGTAATTAAACTTTATTTTTGTCTTAATTACCTGAGTAGTCAACAAGTAACTAAAAATCTTAACCTTTTTCACTTATTTAATCGAAAAATAAGCTAACAAGGGAAAGTATTTGGGACGGCCGATTTCTATTAA
>JBAPTX010000384.1:0-2763 GCA_049282375.1 Calditrichia bacterium | reverse complement strand
GTTCCAGAATGTACTGCACAATGCGCTTAAATTTCATGGAGAAGAGCCGCCTCAAATTAAAATATGTGGGGCCTTTTCCAATGAAGGTGAACAGGAAAAATCAAAATCCTCCCAAACTTATACTGTTTTTTTTGAAGATAACGGCATCGGATTTGACATGGAATTTGTGAATCAGATTTTTCAGCCCTTTAAAGGCCTGCATAAATCCGAAAAATACGAAGGCACCGGAATGGGGCTGGCGATCTGCCGTAAAATTATGGAACGGCATAAAGGGTATATGGATGTTATCAGCAAACCGGGCAGCGGAAGCACTTTCAAAATTATTTTCAGCGGGCCCTTTCCGGAGAATTGAAGCGGTGCCTGGCAATGTGCCTGATTTTATTTTTCAGCTTTCCATTTTTATAATCAAAAAAAGTGAACAAACGCTTCATTGAGTCATATGAGTTAAAAAAGTGTTCTTTTTTAATTTATTATGCTCATGAACCTTAAAGAAATATAATTCTTTGATAAAATAGATTGTAAGATGCTGAACGGATTCCGGTATAAAATGCTGCTAAGCCCTTCTTCAGGGACGAAAACAGGAAGTGAGTTTTTTATGGAGGATTAACCGGCAAGGCAAAGGTTTTTTCCACGGTAAACACTTCGCATCGCCTCGGGAATAAAATAAAAATAGAACATGTTTTTTTATTGAAATAAAATTATGGAATTTGGGAAAATGCCTGCCGCTGGTTTTTATGGCAGAGCGGGAGGAATCTGAATATGACAGATGTGCAGGAAGAATTTGAAGATTCTTTATTAAACACTCTAATATTTGTAAAGCTGGTCTGTATTTGGGGATAGTTATTATTAAGGGACATTTATGAAGAAAGTGCATTTGATTTATATCCCCGTATCGCTGTTTATTTTTGTTGCATTGTATTGGTTAAGCCGTTCCAATTACCTGCTTTTTCACAGCCTCTCCGAACTGTTCAGCATTGTTATCGGGATGAGTATTGCCCTGATACTCTGGAATATGCGCCAGCAGGTGCAGGACCGCTATTTGTATTTCCTGGCGGGGGCATATCTTTTTATCAGCATTCTGGACCTTCTTCATTTATTATCCTATAAAGGCATGGGGGTTCTACCGGATCAGGACGGCAATATCCCCACTCAGTTATGGATCGCTGCCCGTTTTACCGAGAGTGTCTCCCTGCTCGTTGCCCCTTTCCTGGTTAACCGAAGTGTTAAAGTTAAAAACATAATCTGGCTGCTCAGCGCGTGGAGCGTTTTGCTCATATTTTCCATTCTGGTCTGGAATGTATTTCCGGACTGTTACCGTCCCGGCCTCGGGCTGACGCCGTTTAAAATCGGGATGGAGTTTGTCATAATCGGAATACTGGGGGTTTCGATTTATGTCCTGTTTCAGCGCAGGGAGGAATTTCATAAGCGGATATTCCGGCTGCTGGTCGCGGCCTTTTCCTTTACCATCCTGTCGGAAGTTTCATTCAGCATTTATACCGATGTGTATGGATTTCTTAACTTTGTGGGTCATTTTCTTAAAATTGTTTCTTTTTACCTGATTTATAAAGCCATTGTTGAAAGCGGATTGCGGGAGCCGTTTAATCTGCTTTACCGGCACCTGCAAATCCGGGAGACGGAATTGGTGAAGGAGCGGGATTTACTGTCGAAAACACTGAGGGAAAATAAAGTACTGCGCAGGTTTCTTCCCATTTGTGCCAACTGCAAGCGGATTCGGGATGAAAATGATGAATGGCATACTATCGAACGCTATTTCCGGGAGCATTCGGATGTGCAGTTCAGCCACGGCATCTGTCCACAGTGCAGCTATGAATTATACCCGGAGATACGGGAAAAACTTTCCGGTGACCGGGATAATGAGGATGATTAGCAGGTTCGCCGGGTTAAGCCGCCCGGTCTATCCACTATCTGTCCTTTGGCGGGTAGTAAAAGAAAACCCATTCTGCATAGAATATGAATTTGATATACAGATTTACAGCCGTCTTTCCTATATTTCTCCCGGAAATTAGAGTTGAAAGTTTTACTGAATGGAAAAAATTAAATTGGATTTTATAGAAGCAGCTCAAACCATAGAAACCCGCCTGAATGCACACCAGCCTGAACTCTATCCCCGCGAAGGAGTTATCCCCGCGGCGGTAATGATTTTAATAACTCAGCGCGGGCAAACCCCCCATATTCTTTTTACCCGCCGCAGCGAAGATGTGGAACATCATAAAGGACAGATCTCATTTCCCGGCGGTTCCCGGGAACTGCAGGATTCAAGTCTGCTTGAAACGGCACTGCGTGAAACGCAGGAGGAGATTGGAGTGGCGCCCCGGACGGTGCGGGTGCTGGGGCGTCTGGATGATTTTGTTACCATTACCGATTTTCTGATATCGCCGTTTGTCGGGGTGCTGGAAAATCCGCAACCCTACCGCCTGAGCCCGGTGGAAGTATCGGAAGTCATTGAAGTTCCCCTGGACTTTTTCCTGAATGATCTCAATTTTGAAGTAAAAAAATGGGAAAATAACGGGCGCTTCTACGATGTCTATTTTTATCACTATGAGGGACAGATAATCTGGGGTGCGACCGCTTTTATGCTGAACCGCTTTATAGAGCTGGCATTCGGCTATAATCCCGCCCCGGATCCGGTTTACCGGGATCCCCGCAACGAACATTATCTTCAGGAAAACCGCCAGCGGCAGGCAAAGGAATAAAAACAGCAATCAAAATTCTTCCGCTTTCTTCAATTCGGCGCTGATGCGC
>JBAPTX010000383.1:0-1820 GCA_049282375.1 Calditrichia bacterium | reverse complement strand
GTATTATTGTAGTGAATTTTCAGGAGATTACCGTTGGGCTGATTGTAGATGCAGTGCAGGAAGTTTTGGATATTCCCGAGACCCAGATCGACTCGCCGCCCTCCATCAATAAAGGCAGCGAAAGCCGGTTTCTGCAAGGTCTTGGCAAAGTGGGCGATGCAGTAAAAATTATCCTGGATATTGAAAGATTCCTCTATGAAGAAGAACTGATGCAAATAACAGAATCAATGGCAAGTTAAAAGGAAAACCAGAAAAGGGAGTTTAAGATGTTAAACAATTTGAAACTCAGCTACAAATTTATGGGTGCATTTCTTCTTGTTACCCTGACTGCAGTAATTATCGGCATCTTTGGCTTTTCAGGAATGTCCGGAATTGAGAAAAGCATGATGGAAATTTCTGATGTGAGATTGCCGAGTATTCAGGGGCTTTTAATGCTTAAAGAAGCACAAACCGGCCTTATTGTGGGAGAACGCGGTCTTTTATTGAATTCCTATCGGGATGAGTGGCAGGCTCAGTATGACTATATAGATGATAAAAAGGAAGATATGCAGAGAGCCTGGGATATTTATGAACCGCTCCCTCAAACACAGGAGGAAAGTGCCCTGTGGAATAAGTATGTTCCGCAATATAAGACCTGGCTGAAAAAGCATAATCATTTTATTGACCTGTCCCGGCAACGCGATCGTCTGCTGTCTTCAGGAAATACCCTGAATTCTCCTGAAATTAAGGAACTTGAAAAACAGATGAACAAAGCCAGCCTGGAGGCCCGGATTGAATTACTGGATAGCTGGGAAACACTGGATAATATCATCGAATTGAATTCCGAAGTGGCCAATGCTCAAAGACAACATGGCCTGAATGTGGCAGCCACGAACCAGACTACCTTATTAATAGTACTTTTGGCAGGAGTACTTTTTGCCTTTGGCTTAAGCTTTATTCTGACCAGAATCGTAATCCACCCCATCGTTTTAATTGCAGAAGGGGCGCAGCGCTTCTCCATGGGTGATTATCAACTGGAAGGAATGGATTTTAAAAAAATTGAGAAAATCAACATTCGCAACGATGAACTGGGAGATGTCGGAAAGGCCTTCAGTAAATTAATTCAATATCAAACCGGAATGGCATCTGCCGCCGAAGATATCTCCAGAGGGAATCTTGATATTGATATTCAAGCAGCCTCAGAAAAGGATACACTTGGGAAGTCCATGATGCGGTTATTAAATAATATTAACAATCTGATTAAAGAGATGAACCGGATGGCCAAGGAGCACAACGCCGGCGATATTGATTATAAAATCCCGGTAGAAAAATTCCAGGGCGCTTACCATGAAATGGCAGCGGGAATCAATGATATGGTTGCCGGACATATAAATGTCAAGAAAAAAGCAATGGCCTGTATAAAGGAATTCGGAAAGGGCAATTTTAATGCGGAACTGGAGAAATTTCCCGGAAAGAAAGCTTTTATAAATGAAGTTATCGAAGATGTTCGGGAAAATCTGAAACTGGTCTCCCGGGAAATCGGCAAACTGATAGATGCTTCGGAAGAGGGAAATCTGGACACCCGCGGCGATGTTAGCGGTTTTGATGGCGACTGGAAAAAGATGGTCGGCGGAATTAATAAACTGCTGGATGCGGTTATCGAACCGGTACAGGAGGCACAGAAAGTGCTGGAATATGCTTCCAAGGGAGATTTGACCCATCTGGTGGCCGGGGATTACAAAGGCGATCATGCCAAAATTAAAAATTCTCTGAATAAAACAATCGAATCCCTGAATGATATTTTAGGTCAGGTCACCATATCGGTGGAACAGGTCGCCAGC
>JBAPTX010000382.1:0-2428 GCA_049282375.1 Calditrichia bacterium | reverse complement strand
GTGCTGAAGGACGGCTTATCGGATTTACAGCGCCTGCGCAACCAGACCGTAAAAGCGCTGGGATATGACAATTATTTCAGCTATCAGGTCTCCGATTACGGAATGGAAACCGATGAAATGCTGGAATTAAACCGGCAGTTGATTCGGGAAATCTGGCCCCTTTACCGCGAGCTGCACACCTATGCCCGCTATGAACTGGCAAAGAAATACGGTGCAAAGCAGGTACCCGAAATGCTGCCGGCCCACTGGCTGCCCAACCGCTGGGGTCAGGACTGGACGGCAATGGTGGAAGTCAAAGGACTGGATCTGGATAAGGCATTAGCGGATAAAAATGGTGAATGGATTGTTCAGCAGGGCGAAGCTTTTTATAAAAGCCTGGGATTCCCGGGCCTGCCGCAGACTTTCTGGGAGAAATCGAGCCTGTACCCGCTGCCGCCGGATGCGGATTACAAAAAGAATAACCATGCTTCCGCCTGGCACATGAACCTGGCTGATGATGTGCGCTGTTTAATGAGCATTGAACCCAATGCCGACTGGTATGAAACCGTTCATCATGAACTGGGACATATCTATTATTACATCAGTTACAGCACACCGCAGGTCCCTGTCATTCTGCGGGAAGGCGCCAACCGTGCTTTTCATGAAGCAATGGGCAGTTTAATGGGTTTGGCCGCCATGCAGAAGCCGTTTCTGGTGCAGCGGCAACTGGCAGACCCGGACAGTAAAACAGATGAACAGCGCCAGCTTTTAAAAGAGGCCATGAATTACATCGTGTTTGCCCCCTGGTCTTCCGGGGTAATGACGGAATTTGAGTATGAATTATATGCAAATGACCTTCCCCGGGATGAATACAATCAGAAATGGTGGGAGCTGAAGAAAAAATACCAGGGAATTGTGCCGCCGGAGCCGCGGGGAGAGCAGTATTGCGATGCCGCGTCCAAAACCCACATCAATGATGATGCCGCCCAGTATTACGATTATTCCCTTTCTCATGTGCTGTTGTTTCAGTTTCACCAGCATATTGCCCGGGATATCCTGAATCAGGATCCCCACAGCACCAGTTATTACGGCAGTCAACCGGTGGGTGATTTCGTCCGCCGGCTGATGTCCCCGGGCGGCAGCCGTGACTGGCAGCAGGTTTTAAAGGATAACCTGGGAAGCGGGATGAGTGCTCAGGCCATGCTGGAATATTTTGCACCCTTAATGGATTATTTGAAAGAAGTAAACCGGGGAAGAAAATATACCCTACCGGAACAGATATAATCCTCTCCGGTCAAATTATTACACTGCCGATCATTTCACACCTGCTTAACCCTGCACGGGCCCTCCCCTTATCGCATAAGGGGAGGGAGGCCTTTTATCACTTCACCCATTTCATTTTTCCTTTTTACTTTTTCCTTTCGTTCTTTTGTCTTGATACAAAAGAACCAAAAAATCAAGACTGAAAGAAAAAATCTGGAAATTGCACGCTTCGCTCCGCTGGAAATTCTGAAACTCGGCCCGGCGGTTATCGGAATATATATTATCAGTCTTCAGGTAGCCGGGCCTCAAACAGCCAGAATTTCCGGGCGCTCCGCTCAGCGGAATTTCTGGCGATTTTTTCTGAAGGTCGGACAAAACTGCTTTTTCTGTATTTTTGCCGGAAATGACGTTGAAATAGCACCTCAACCCTAACCCCGGAAACGTCCGATAAATGATGACGATCGTTCCCTCCCTTCCCCTTTTCTATCTGGAGAAGGGGAAGGGAGATGGATGGCCGGAGCCAACCCAGGAACGTGCAGTGGGATGGGGATGAGGTCAGGCAGTCTGCAAAACAGGAGAAAACCGCCATTTAAAAATAGACAGGCAACCCCGCTCATCGGGTGATTCCGAAGGAATCCTGCTGGCATCACCCTTCGACAGAGCTCACGGTGACAAAGATTTTGGCGAAAATCCCCAATCTGAAATCGCATATCCGAAATCGAAATCATCCTGTTCTGCGGCAAACCTGCTGTCGGGTGCTTCCGGGATGAATCCTGCCGGGATTTACATCAGCGCGGATCCGTTCTCATGCCGCAGGTTTTTCCTGCAGCATGGACTCTATTTTTTCTTGTATTAAAGCCGGGTTGCCCGATCCGATTTTGAAATCGGCAATGCGTCCTTTTTTATCGATGAAAATCATGGTAGGAATGCCGCGGATATGATATTTTTCAAATACATCCTGCTTTTCGGCAATGGCAACCGGATAACCGATTTTAAAACGCTTCACAAACTCTTTAGTCAGGCTGATCTCTTTTTCCGGCGGCACTTCGCCCGCATTCTGCTGATCGTCCCGGTAGCTGCCGTACAAGCGGGTATAGCCGATCACCTCCAGCCCTTTATCCTGCATTTGCCGGTAGGATTCTGCAATGGCGGGGATTACCGCCCGGCAGGGGGCGCACCAGGGGGC
>JBAPTX010000381.1:0-5431 GCA_049282375.1 Calditrichia bacterium | reverse complement strand
CCGCCGAGGCCGGAGAGGTCAGCCTGAAAAGAGGCGACCACGGTGTTGTTGTCATTTGCCGGCGTCACATCCAGGGTGTAGCTGGCCGGGGGCACGCTGATGTAGCCGGTGAAATCGCCATAGGCGGCATCATCCACTAGGGTAGCCACCCCGCGGGCAATCACATCCACTGCCGGGGCATCGCTGGCGCCGTGGAATACCACGAAATCCACATCACTGCCCGTGCCGGTTTCGCGGATGTTAGCCGCCGGAAAAAGGGAAAATTGTATATTCTTTCCGTCCGGATTACTTTTATAGCTGCCGGGCGCTAAAACGCCATTGGCTATGGCCACATAAGTTCCGCCATCTGCCAGTGTTACGGAAAAGCTGGTCAGGGTATCACTGACCGATGCGGAATTTGCCGGTGCAATGCCGATTTGTAGCGGTGTCGCGGCCGGGGCATTGATAAATGGCGTTGCGCTGCGGAAAGCAAAATCATCCAGCAGCAGAGCCCCATTTAAATAAACATCAACCATTTCAGCGGCAGGATCGGCCGCATTATGGATGACCTGCAGCCGTGCTGTCGGCTGAGCCGAAACAGACATCATCAGCAGGGTGCTCAACATCAGAATCGCGAATACTATCTTAAACCTGTTCATCACAATCTCCTTAGTTTGGTTTTCAACTATGAGCGTTATGCCCGATATAGTATAATGCTATTTTTTACTAAAAACAAGCTAATTATATACAATATCGCTCATAACGCTCATTATTGTCGCTTAATGTTGAAGCGTAACCCTTGTTAAATTATGGTGTTGGATTGATAATCAGGAAGAGTGAATAAAGTTAAAAACTTCGTAAAAAGGTCCTTCTAAAAGGCAGATTTATTAAGATTCCGCTGCAGCCGAGCAGCCGCTCATGAAATGATTTCGCCGGTTTTTTGAATAAAGCCGCTTGTTGATTTTTTCCGGACGTATAGCATATGTGCGGGGATGTCAAAACGGGCAGGGAGCGGTTGCAGGTGCGGATCAAACAGAATTACTTTTGGGCGTTCCCCTCGGTTATTCTTTTGGCCATGTTTCTGAAAATGAAGAAGTGGAAAGGCATGGTCAGATACCAGTACAGTTTCCCGAAAACTTTTTGCGGTTTGAAAACAGCTTTCTGTTCGAATTGAGTCAGTCCCTGCGGATTTTTGCTGATATTGAATTCCAGCCAGGCTGTTCCCGGCAGCTTCATCTCCGCCCGCAGTTTCAGGTAGCGGGGCGGATCAACCGCTTCCACCCGCCAGAAATCCACAGCATCTCCGATGCGGAGATCGGTAGGATGGCGCCGCCCTCTGCGCATCCCCACGCCGCCAATGAGCCGGTCCATTCCACCCCGGAGTTTCCAGAGCCAGTTGGCATAATACCAGCCGGTATCGCCGCCGATTTGCCGGAGTTTGTTAAAGACCGTTTCGGGAGATTCCGGGGTCAGCAGCACCCGGTAATCCTGCAGGAACCTGCCCTCCAGTTTTAATTCAGTGGCCTGCAGGCTGCCGGATTCGGCCTCGGTCCAGCGGGAATCCAGGCTGCCGGACTTTTCCCGCTGTAATGCCCGCCGCACCGCTTTACGAAAAGACAGCAGCTCCTGCGGGATCCACTCGCGGATGCGGTGATCGCTGCAGATGGTGTCATTCCGCAATCCCTCCACCAGCGGAAAAGCAATATTCATCGGGACAGTGGTTACCAGATTCAGCCAGTAGGCGGACAGTTTGGGGGTCAGTACCGGCACTGAAATAATGCGCAGTTTTCTGCCGGTGATTTCCGCAACCTGGCGCATCATCTCGCCATAGCTCAGCACTTCACCGCCGCCGATCTCCAGTATTTCGCCGACGGTGCGCGGTTCATTAATACAGCCGGTCAGATAATTCAGCACATTGCGGATGGCGATGGGTTCGCAAAGCGAATTGACCCATTTCGGGGTGATCATTACCGGTAGTTTGCGCACCAGATCGCGGATGATTTCGAACGAAGCGCTGCCGGAACCAATGACAATCGAAGCCCTCAGCTCGGTTACCGGCACCCCGGTCTGTCCCAGCACTTCACCCACTTTCTGACGGCTTCGCAGGTGCGGCGACATATCTGCGGTGTTCTTTGCCAGCCCTCCGAGATAGATAATGCGCTTTACCCGGTTATTTGCGGCGGCCTGCGCAAAATTGGCCGCGGCCCGGATATCCATTTCTTCAAAATCGTCACTGCCGGACATGGAATGCACCAGATAATAAGCAATGTCGATATCCTTCAGCGCTGCCGCCAGCGTTTCGGGCTTAAGCACATCACCAGCAGTGATTTCCGCCTGCTGCCAGGACCGGCCGGACAACTTTGCGGGATTCCGCACCATGCAGCGCACCGGATAACCTTCCTGCAGCAGGAGCGGCACCAGTCTGCCGCCCACATAACCGCTGGCGCCGGTTACCAGAATTCTGTATCTGTCATCCTGAGCATCATTGAAGGGTGATTTGTAATCGGAATTTTTTTTCATATTTACCAATTTGTTTTTCTTGCCAGTGTCATTACTGCGATCCCAAAGGTGCAAGTCTGCTCATCAGGATATTCATCATCGGAGCGGGTCTTCCACCCTTACAGTTGAAAAAACAGAACGGAAGATGCCGCCGCTGTCTGTGAGCGCATAGAGGTATTCATATTCGTCCAATGCCAGTTGTTTAACAGACAGTCCGCTGAGCCCGCTATCAAGAGAGTACCAGCTTCCGCCGGAGGAAATGGAACCGAAAACACCTTCCGCCGCAGCGGCGAACAGATAACCGCGGGAATTAATGATCAGCGTGCGCAGGTTTTTGCCGGTCAAGCCGTTGTTAACGGCATTCCAGTTCTGGCCGATATCTGAGGAAACAAAAGCGCCGGCCCCGTAAGTGGCGGCAAATAAATCACCGGAGGGATTTGCCGCCAGGCCGGTAATGACGGCGGCGGGCAAACCATCACCCAATTTGATCCATGCAGCGGTGCCGCTGCTGTTGCGGTACAGGCTGTTATCTGCCGCGGCGGCAAACAGGCTGCCTTCCGGTAATGCCAGTACAGCAGAAATGGAGGTATCCGGTAAACCGCTGCTGAGATTTTCCCAGCCCTGCGGCGAATAGCGGAACAGGCCGGAAGCGGTGGCGGTCAGCAGGCTTTGATCTGCGGCAACCTGCATGTCATTAATGCGGGAAGGCGCCGAGGGCGGTATCAGGTACTCCTGATCTGGAGCATTCAAAGAAGTGCGGAAAATTTTCCCGCTGTCCGCCGCCGCATATACAGTGCCGCCTGCACTGCAGAGTATCAGATAGATTCCCTGCGGATTTCCGGGGAGTTTACGCCAGTTTTTCCCGCGATCGCTGCTGCTGAAGATGCCGCTGCTGTCTGTTCCGGCCAGCAGATTGCCCGCAGCATTGGCGGCAATGGCGGTTATCCTCTCCGCGGGCTGATGAACAGTTTCCCAGTAGTCGCCTTTGTAAGGGGCCGGTTCAGGGCTGGAGGCATTCTTTTCACAGTTTACGATCAGCATAAAAACGGCAAAGAATAACAGCACCAGTGACAGAATTATTTTCCCGGAAAGCTTCATAAAGTAGAATCAGGTTTTGTATTCATCAAAAAATCCATACGCTATATGTTGCCTGTTTACCGACAGAGTTTTAAAAAGGTTCTGCTGCCATTCTCCGTTCCCTGCGACTGACCTCATCCCCAACCCCCAACCATTCCGAAAATTTTCAATTATTCCAGTGCCCCTTCCCCTTCTTCTCAGCAAGGGTAAGGGAAAGGTCAGCCGAATAGCTTTACTTTTCTCCGGATCGTGCAGGGGATGGGTTTGAGGTTCTTAACTGATCTGCTGATAAATTATTATTGTCTGGCGGCAGGTGCAGGACGCTGTTGCGAATCAGAGTGTTGCCAAGTGCAGAAAAAAAAAGCCGGAGAAAAAAAACATTTCCCCGGCTGATGATCAATAATCTGGCTGTTATTTTACAGGTTTAATTCCTCGATGATCCGGGTGGCGCCGGAAAACTTTTCGGTAATAAAAAGCACGTAACGGATATCCACGCTGATGGTGCGCTGCAGTTCCGGGATAATGTGGTAGTCGCCGATAACACTCTCGTAGGTCATGTCAAAAATGATCCCCACCTGTTCTCCGCGGGCATTCAGCGTGGGCGACCCGGAATTGCCGCCGGTTACTGCAGTGGTATTCAGAAAACAGGCCGGGACATCATTCAGTTGCTGATCAGCATACCGGCCGAAATTTTTGCTTTCCCACAGGCGGATTAATTCTTCCGGCACATCAAAGGGCGGTTCGCCGGTGTTTTTGGCAATAACGCCGCTAAGGGTGGTCTGCGGCAGATAGTAAACGCCATCCCGGGGGCTGTACCCCTTTACGGTGCCGGAGGTAAACCGGATAGTGGAATTGGCATCGGGCGCCATTCTGCCCTCCCGCATCTCCAGCATTCCGGCAAGCCAGGTGCGTTTCAATTCTTTGAATTCCTGGCGGCGCGTTCTGTTATTTTCCCGCAATTCTTTTAGTCTTTTTTCAATGCGGGCGGCCAGTTCAATCAGCGGATCATTCAGCTTTTCCAGTTCAGCGGGCGTTTTCTCCAGCAGTTCCAGCCGTTTTGCCGGATCTGTCAGAATGGTTTGCTGATAAAGCCGTTCCACCCATTCTGATATTTCCTGCCGGGTTTTGCCCTTCACCATGCTTTGTACTACTTCCGGCACATTTCCCGAGGTATCCTGCTGCATCCGGCTCAGGATGAATTCAAAATAATTCCGGTCAGTCTGCAGGTCATAGCGCCGCTCCGCCAGTTCCACGGATTCGCGGAGTTCGGGCAGGTTCCGATCCTGATAACGGCTTTCCCGTTCCGTATCCGGTTTTGTCCTCTCCTGCACGGTGCGGTATATCAGGTGCGCCTGCCACAGCAGGGCAGGGCCGTAACGGGGTTGGACCAGCCGCGAAAGCTGCTGTTCTTTTTGAATATCTTTTTCGTATTGCGGCAGGAATTGCTCCAGTTCCTGCAGCACATCCCCGTATTTTTCCCGGCGCCCGGCAGACTGCGAAATCCATTTGCGGAATCCCTGTTCTTTTTCCTTCTTCAGTTCTACCAGATTATTTTCTTCAATTCCCTGCAGTTTACCCCGGTAATTTTTCATGGCATTATAAAAGCCGCGGACTGTGCTGGCATATTTAATCTGAATATCGCGGCTGTTTTCGCCTGACTGTTCATAAAAATCGGCAATTGCCTGATACCGCAGCAGACTGCGCCGCATGTCTTCAATATCATTCAGCAGTTCACCGCTGGTGAAATTACGGAAAGTGCGGCCCGGATATCCCATTACAAAAGTGAAATCACCCGGACTGATTCCCTCCAGCGAAATTTTCAGGTAGGATTTCGGCTGATAGGGAACGTTATCAGCACTGTAGGGCACTCCAATGT
>JBAPTX010000380.1:0-2502 GCA_049282375.1 Calditrichia bacterium | reverse complement strand
ATTCATTCCCGGGGAATGGGAGCGGGCGATGGTATAAACAGTAGGGAATTTCATTGCAGCCATTTCTCTTTCCATTTCCTTTAACAGCAGCACCGCAAGGCTTTTCCTCCGGAATTCCGGTAAAGTGGCAAAATCAGTCATTTCAGCGTTACGGCTCTGCCGGTCCATTTCTGCAGAGGAAGCCGCCACCAGCCGGTTATTTTTGAATACGCCAAAATAGATAACATGATCATCCATTGTTTTGAGTAAATAATCCGTTTCGAAAATCGGGAAAGGATAGCTGGGAAATACTTTTTCGTACACCTCTGCCAGTTGCCCGGCATCTTCCCGTTCTATTTTCCGGATTGAATAAGAAGGCGGCGGTGCTTTAGCCACGCCTTTGCCCTTTTTAGATTGGGAGAGTTTTATATTTTCCTGAATTAATTCCTTTGCCGGTGCCTTTAATTTTTTCCGGGCTTCCTTCAGATATTTGGAACAGAAAAACGCATCTGTTTTGCCTTCGTAAAACCGCGGAACCATGGCTTCTTTTTCATATCCCCGCTCCCGGACAGTTTCCAGCGCCCAGGCGGGAACCTTGGCGAATATTTTACTGTACTGTTTTGCCGCCGCCAGTTTTTTCAGTTTGGGGAAAATATGCGGTGAATCATCCCTGTGCAACTTCATCAGGTAAATTCGGTCGTTATATTTTCCGTGTTGAATTATTGATTTTCCCAGCCGTTCAATTTTATCATACATTTTCACATTCCCTGTTAATTTTGCCCATTATTTCGTCGTTCAATCCGGTCCGTATTTTCAGGCACCAGAGAGATGGTTTTATCCTGATTGGATAATAATTCGGCAATTCCCGTGGCCTTGTACTCGTCCGCGTCCCCTAATTTTAGCTGCAGTTCGCAACGCCCGCATTCCCGGTCGCAAAACAGCGGTTCATAAGAATCCGGTTCTTTATAGGTGGTAATAACCCCTTCATAATTTCGCAGAACCACTTTATGGGTGGACCAGGAAATCAAATAATTGGGCATAACAGGAATTTTTCCGCCGCCGCCCGGAGCATCAATTACATATGTGGGAACTGCAAAACCGCTGGTATGACCAATCAGGCTTTCGATAATCTCGATCCCTTTACCGATGGGGGTGCGGAAGTGTGCCAGCCCCTCCGACAAATCGCACTGATAGAGATAGTAGGGGCGAACCCGGTTGGCAACCAGTTTGTGAACCAGAGCTTTTATTACCCGCGGACAATCATTAACTCCGGCCAGGAGCACTGACTGATTACCCAGGGGAATTCCTGCATCGGCCAATTTCTTTAATGCTTCTTTGGAAGATGCTGTAATTTCACGGGGATGATTAAAATGAGTGTTTACCCACACCGGGTGGTGTTTTTTAAGCATGTTTACCAGCTTATCGGTGATGCGATAAGGCAGTACCACGGGCATCCGCGATCCGATACGGATCACTTCCACATGCGGGATACCGCGCAGCTCTGTGAGAATCCAATCAATGTAATCATCGGGCAGCATAAAAGGATCGCCGCCGGATAGGAGCACATCACGCACTTGCGGGGTCTTTTTTATGTATTGAATCCCGGCTTTTATCATGCCGCGGTTAGGGATGTAATCCACATCGCCAACTTTGCGTTTACGCGTGCAGTGACGGCAATACATGGAACAAATATTACTGATATGAAACAGCACCCGGTCCGGATACCGGTGGGTGATGCCCGGAACCGGACTGTCTTTATCTTCCGCCAGCGGGTCGGTCATGTCATGATTGCTGACCATCAATTCGGCAGAAACCGGAAAGGCCTGCTTGTAAACCGGGTCATTACGGTAGTCATTTGTATCAATCAGAGACAGGTAATAGGGCGGAACCGATAAAGGAAATTTATCCATGGTCTCGGCCAGTTCCATTCGTTCTTCCGCCCCGAACCGGATACCCAGCACTTTTTCGAATGTATCCAGATCTTTTACGGCATGCTTGAGCTGCCACTTCCAGTCCCGCCAGTTATTTTCCACCACATCAGATTGTATTTTCTCAGCAAGCTGCTGCTGATAATTATTATAAATAGACATAGTGACTCCTTTCAAAAATCCTTTTATCCCTAAATTCGAAAATAAATTTCATTGCATTATATATTTTTAATTTTAAACAAGGAAGTAAAGTCAGGAAGGTTTTTTTCGCTAAATTTTATATTTTCCAAATACATAACTGCACTAAAACTAATAAAATAGAATGTCAGGTCAAGTGAAAATAATTTTTTTCCATCAATTCTGTGCAGAAAGGAACGAAAAGACCGGCCGGGATTGGATAACCGGCCCGCGGGTATTTTCAATAATTTATATACACAGGCATCAACCCGGTATTTTTGTTTGATAAAACAGGCAGTGATTGTTTTTCAAGTGAATTGCCGTGACTTCAGCTTACAACACGATATCGCCGGCTTCTTCCAGTATTCTCTCGAATATTTTTCCAATGGTTTTGCGGTAACGAAGAAAGAAGTACGGG
>JBAPTX010000379.1:0-4610 GCA_049282375.1 Calditrichia bacterium | reverse complement strand
AGGAACTACACCTTTACCATTCCGTAACAGGAATAGTAAGATTTAAGGGGGTATATAATGAAAAGTTTTTTTACAACTTTATTTTTAATCGCGGCTTTGTCTTTAACCGGCTGTTACACTCAATTTCAGACGGTGAACAGAGAGAGAGAATATCAAAATCCCAGCAGTTTTGAAGAATACTATTATACAGAAAATGACAGCACTGCCACTGCTGATGTAAACATTAACAATTACTACTATGATGATCCGTACGGATGGGATTATTCGCTTGGACTTGGTTTCTGGGGATTCCCAACCCCTCGCTGGGGTCTTTATGTGGGGCTCAGCATGTGGGATCCTTACTGGGGATATCCGGGCTGGATGTATGCCGGATATCCTTTTGTCACATACCGGCCGTGGAATTACTACGGTTATTACGGCGGCTATTGGGATCCCTGGTATTATGGATATGGATGGGGGTATGGTCATCACCCGCGCTATGCCGATGATAATTTCAAAAAACGGGACTTTGACCGCCGCTCCAGGATGCCCAACCAACGGCGCATTGTCCGCGGACCCAGTGGCGACGGTGGGCCGAGTTTGCAAAAAGGAGAAACACCGCAGCGCCGGATCATCCGACGCGGAAGCAGTTTGACTGAAGACCGGACTGCCAGTTCAGCGAACCGCCGCAACATTCGCAGCAGCCAGCAACCGCGCCGTATTCTGCGCTCGGATGATAATGATAATGGCCGCTCTAGTCTGCGACGCCCCTCCGGCAATTCCAATTCCGGCAACAAATCGACTATCCGGAGAGGCAGCAGCAGAAAATCCGGCAGTTCTTCCGGCAGCTACACACCCCGGCGTAGTTCAGGTTCCAGCAGCAGCGGTTCCCGGTCTACAGTGCGGGGATCTTCGGGCCGCAGTTCTTCCGGAAGCAGTTCATCAGGCAGCAGCAGCCGCTCTTCCGGCAGCACCCGCAGGTCAGGAAAAAGGCGGTAGAGAACTAAGGAGAATGAATGCGCAGGACTCTGATTATTTTTATATCTTTGCTGTTTTTAAGCACCGGATGCTATACTATTATTAAACATCCTGAAATTGTTGATAACGAAGTCCCTGAATTCAGTCATGATGTTTTTGTAACAGATGATTGTTCCAGTTGCCACAGCACCGGCGCAGCAGGTTATTATGTGGATGCACCCCGTGCATACGCACCCCGGCTGAATTATATTCACCGCAATGCCCGCTGGTCGGATTTTTATGAAACTCCCTGGTGGCAGCGGCAGATGTTTTCAGGATATTCCTCCGGTAATGCCGGCAGCAGCAGTTCAGGAAATGCCCTGCCAACCACTTCCGCACGGCCGCGGTATCCCGGTGCAAACAGCGGCAGTGCAACACCACCGGCCAGCCGTGTTGTCGGCGGCGGCGGGGGCGGCAGCAGTACGAGGGTTACCGGCAGCAGCGGTACCCAAAGTGGCAATGAGAACAACCGTCAAAATGAAAATACAAACGTCCGCCGTGCCACTCGGGGCAGCGGCGATTCCCAAAGTGATTCTTCCGGATCCAACCGGGTAAACAGACGCAAAAAGAAATAGGAAAACGGATCTTCCCATGAAATGTATTTATTTTCTATTAACGCTGCTCCTGCTGATTCCCTTTTACAGCTTTTCACAATCCAATGAAGATGCCATCCGCATTACTGACAATCAGCTTGGATTTGGCGCCCGTGCGCTGGGGATGGGCGGTGCCTATTCCGGTGTTGCAGATGATTATTCCGCGGTTTACTGGAACCCTGCCGGACTTGCCCAGATGCGTAAAATGGAATTCTGGCTGGAGTTGTCTCATGTAAACTTTAATAACGATCTTGTTTATCTCAATCAGGACCTCAATGCCTCCACCAGCGCCACAAAATTCGGCTCTTTCGGAATGGTCTTCCCGGTGCCAACCTATCGCGGCAGCCTGGTTTTTTCCCTGGGCTACCAGCGCTTAAAAGATTTTGAATATGCCAATGAATTTACAGGAATGTCCGCGGCCGGGAGCGACCGGCTGGATTTCTTCCTTGACTCTACTGATACGGTTTACCCGTTTTATGGTGAGCCGGCGCAAAAAAATGAATTCAGTCAGGATGAGGGAAGTTTGAACCAGTGGTCTGCCGCCGGAGCAGTGGATATTTCCCCCAATATCTCGGCAGGACTGGCACTGAACTACTGGACCGGTTCCAGTGACTACCAGTTGGATTTTTCCCAGGTGGATGTGAATGACAACTTCGATTCGACCATGTATCCGGCCAATTTTTATGATTATCTGGAAAACCGCCGCATCCAAAGCAGCTACTCCTCCTTCAGCATGAAATTGGGCGGTCTGTTCCGCGCCGGCCGTTTTGCCCGTATCGGTTTAGGCATTCAGTTGCCGCAGACGTTTACGGTAAAGGAAGATTACTTGCTGGAAAGCTCGGTTTCTTTTGACGATGGTGAAATCATCTATTTTGCCGACGAACAGGGCGAGTTTGAATACAAGGTTAAAATGCCTTTTCGTTTTAATGCCGGCGCATCAGTCGCGGCAGGCGGTTTTCTGCTGGCAGCCGGTGCGGAATACACTGATTGGACGCAGGTAAAATTTGATAAACCTTCCGGAGCGGATTTAAATCAGGATTATGCCAGTTTACTCAACCAGAACCGTTTTTTTAAAAGCGATTACAGGGGCACCCTGAAGTGGCAGGTGGGGGGCGAAGCCGGTCTGCCCTTCCTGGATTCGCAGGTGCGGGCCGGGTTTATTTACGACCCCAGCCCTTCCGCCACCGCCCAATCTGAAAATGACCGGAAGTATATTACACTGGGATATGGTGTTTTGATTGACAGGATTTTTAAAATTGATGTGGCTTATCTGCGCGGAACCTGGCAGCAGGAAACCTTTGATGATCTGGCGCCCTCCGGCACCGCCGAAGATATTACTTATCAAAAATTCGTGTTTACTTTTGCTTACCGCTTTTAATGCTCAGCGGCAGCTCTGTATTTTATTAATCCCGGGTGTAACCATCCGGGATTTTTTTTCGAATAAAATTTGGAGATTTGATTTCAAAAAGCAAATTATTATCTTTTTTTAACATCAAAATTCATGAGGGCGGTTATGAAAGCAATTAAACTAATTCTATCATTTTTAGTCAGTTTTTTACTGGTGAACGGATATAGCGAGGATACCCCGACGATGAACAGTGAACAGGATTTTCAGTATCTGGTGGAACAGTTTGCCGATTTAAAAATCGGGCGCTACCAGATTACCCATTTTGAAGAACTAACGCCTAAACAAAAAGAACTGGCGTATTATTTATATGAAGCGGCGCTGAGCGGCCGTGATATGGCCTGGGACCAGAATTTTAAATACAACCTGAAAATCCGCCGCACCCTTTCCGCCATTGCGGCAGAGTACAGCGGCAACAGGGAAACCCCGGAATTTGAAAAGTTCATGGAATATACCAAGCGGGTCTGGTTTTCCCGCGGCATCCACCATCACTACTCTGCGGACAAAATTCAGCCGGAATTCTCACTGGCTTATTTCGAAAAACTGCTCGACGGCACGCCCGAATCAGCGCTGCCGCTGGATGATGCCGAAAGCCGCAGCGATCTGCTGGAAGAGCTGGGAGCCATTATCTTCGATCCTTTTGTTGCGCCCAAGCGGGTCAATACCGCCGCCAACGTGGACCTGATTCAGGCTTCCTGCAATAATTTTTACGAAGGGGTAAGCCAGCGGGAAGTGGAAAGTTTTTACAAAAAAATAATGAACCCGGATGATCCCTTTCCTGTATCCTTCGGCCTTAATTCCAAACTGGTCAGGGAAAACGGGCATCTGGTGGAAAAAACCTGGAAAGTGGGCGGCATGTATTCCCCCGCTATCGAGAAAGTGGTGTTCTGGCTGGAAAAAGCACGTAATGTGGCCGAAAATCCCCGGCAGCAGAAAGCCCTTGATCTGCTGATTCAATACTATAAAACAGGGGATTTGAAAACCTGGGACAATTACAGCATCGCCTGGCTGCAGGACAGCGAATCCACTATTGACGTGGTAAACGGCTTCATAGAAACCTACGGCGATCCGCTGGGATACCGGGCCACATTCGAGTCCATGGTTTCCTTCCGGGATGCGGAAGCGACCCGCCGCGCAGAGCTGATCAGCAGCAATGCCCAGTGGTTCGAGGACCATTCCCCCATTATGGATGAACATAAAAAACCGCAGGTGAAAGGAATTTCCGCCAAAGTTATTACCGTAATCGCACTGGGCGGGGATGCGTCCCCGGCGCCGCCCATTGGCGTGAACCTGCCCAACGCCAACTGGATCCGCAAGGAGCACGGTTCCAAATCGGTAACGCTGGGAAATATTACCTATGCCTACCATCAGGTTGCCCAGCGCGGCGGTATGCTGCAGGAATTTGCCTATTCCGTGAATGAAATAGAACGGGAGGAAGAATTCGGTGAACTGGCCGGCAACCTGCACACCGATATGCATGAAATTATCGGCCACGGCTCCGGTCAATTGAATCCCGGTGTGGCGCCCCCGCGGGAAACCCTGAAAAATTATGCGGCGGTCATGGAAGAAACCCGCGCCGATCTGGTCTCCTACTATTATATGATGGATCCCTACCT
>JBAPTX010000378.1:0-9148 GCA_049282375.1 Calditrichia bacterium | reverse complement strand
ATCCCGCCCTTGGCAGCGGACTGGTGGCGGGGCTGGCAGCTTCCGGCAGCTCCGGGCGTCCCGGATTCGGCTGGTACTTCGGCGGTGATGCGTTTATTAATTTGTTGAGCCTCAACCGCTATGGCGTCTTTACGACTGTGAGAGATGCACTGGCTTTCACTCAAAAATGGCAGCGGGAAGACGGCAAAATGGCGCACGAGCTTTCCCAGTCCGCGGATGTCTTTGTGGACTGGTGGAACGATTACCATTACGGATTTATTCATGGCGACACCACTCCCTGGTACATCGTTGCCATGGCGGATTACTGCCGCGCCAGCGGTGATACGCCGTTTGTTAAAAAAAGCTGGAATTCACTGAAAAAAGCCTATGAGTGGTGTTTAAGCACCGATGCCAATAACGACGGGCTGATGGACAACAAAGAAGCCGGTCTGGGCGCTTCCGAATACGGGGAGTTTACCGGCATTGAAACCGATATTTATCTGGCTGCTGTCTGGACAAAGGCGGCCGAAAGTATGTCCTTTCTGGCGGGAATTGCCGGTGATGTAAAGCTGGCGGATCAGGCGGAAAAGCAGTTCAGCAAAGCGCGGGAAGCCTTTAATGAGAAATTCTGGATCCTGGAAAAAGGGTATTATGCCTATGCTTTTGATGGCACCGGTAAACAGGTGCAGGAACTTGCCCCCTGGCAGGGGGTGGGCCTGATGTTTAATCTGGGAACACCGGAGCGCACCCAGGAAGCCCTGCAGCAAATCAGCGCGCCCGACCTGACCACGGATTGGGGGCTACGGCTGCTCTCCAATCAGAGTAAGTTTTATAATCCAGTGGGATACAATTACGGCGCCAGTTGGCCGCACGTCACTGCCTATGCAAATACCGCCCTATTCAAACATCATTTCTCTCTGCAGGGGTACAGCACCCTGATGTCCACCGCACGGCTGACTTTTGCAGACCAGCTTGGAGCCATCCCGGAAGTGATGTCGGGCGATTTTAATATCTGGCTGCAGGAATCGGTGCCGCACCAGGGATTCTCTTCGGGCGGAGCAGTAATGCCGCTGTTATGGGGACTGCTGGGGCTGGACGGCGACGCCCTTAAGAAGATTATCGAGTTTGCGCCGCAGGTGCCGGCGGACTGGCCGGAATTTTCGGTGGAAAATTTTAAAGTCGGGCAGGCGGCATTTGATTTCCGCTACCTCCGCAGCGATGATAACCTGAATATTGAAATATCCGCTGATAATTCAGCAGGTTTCCATGCCCGGATTATGCCGTCACTGGGAATCGGAACGAAAATAACTTCGGTAACTCTTAATAAAAATGAAATGAAATTCAGTCAAAAATCCCTCGGGCAGTCAACCTTTCCCATTATTCAGTTCCCGCTAAGCACGGAAAAACAGCTTGTGGAAATCAATTTTGAACCGACGGTGGAACTGCTGCCGCCGACTGTGGAGACGCAAACCGGCGATAAGAATCATGGTTTGAAAATTATTTCAGTGAGCCGCAACGGCGGTGAGCTGCAGGTGGAACTGGCGGGTCTTGCAGCAAAGTCATACTGGCTGGATGTTGTTCATCCGGAAAAGATTGATCAACTGCAGGGGGGCAACCTGCAGGAAAACCGCATCTACTTTAAGATGCCGGATGGGAAAAGGGGTGAATTCAGCCGTCATCAACTGGTTATTACAACCCGGTAAATAAAAAGGATATTATGGCAGGAAAAATTGGACCATATGTTCTGGCGGGGATTTTCCTCCTGCTGTACATGGGAAAGAGTTACCCCGCCGAAACTGCTTTGCAGAAGGTGCAGTTCCCGGAAGAAAAGGGGCTTTGGGTCAGCCGCTTTACACTGGATAACAGAAATGTTTTCCCGCAGCAGAGGATTGCTCTGTTCACAGTGGATATCAATGATTCCGCTGTTTCTTCCGGTGATGCCTTCCTTCAAAAAAATGATAATAAGTATCTGCTGAACCTGACCCCGGCGGTAAGGGCGGAAGTGATCATTGAAAAAGATTTTGCTCCCGGCTGGAAGGCGGACATCATTTTCCGGAATATTTCGGAAGATACGGTGAAAGTCGCTAACGTGATCCCCTTCGGCCGCTCGGAACAGCGGATTTATCTCACGGCCTCGGGTCCCTGGTCGCTGGCCCGAACCAAAATTTTCCGCCCCAACCTTGGGCCGGTTGGTGTGGTGTTGCCGGACAATGCCTGGGAAATGGGATACGGAGCAGTGCCGGTGGACAGTATTACCTCAATATGCGCCCTGACCCGCCGCACCAAAAGCGACAGCGGTATCACCCGGCGCTGGTGGACGCTGCTTCCCCCGAAGGCAGAGGTGCAGTATGCCCTGTATGCCGATGGATATCGTGGTGAATGGCAGAACGGTTTCCGCCTGATGTTCCGGGACAGGTACCTGTATGATCTGGAAAACTTTGACAACACCCTTTACCAACGGGAAGATCTGTCATGGGTGCGGCACGACTACGTAATCACCACCCAGATGGCATGGGATCATGATTTTTATGATACACAGCAGGGCGGTTACAATTATGAACAATATTTGCAGATGGGCCGAAGATATTTCGGCGGCTGGGACATTTACATTCTGTGGCCGACCTGGCCCACTCTGGGGCTGGACCAGCGCAATCAGTGGGATTTATACCGGGACCTGCCGGGCGGGCTGCAGAAAATACACAGCCTGGCGGAATATTCGCGCGACCGCGGCACCCGTTTTTTTATATCCTATAATCCCTGGGACCAGAGTACCCGGCAGGAAGATCCCTATAAAGGAATGGCAAGGTTGATCGATGCCACCGATGCCGATGGAGTGATTCTGGATACTTACGGCAGTTCAAATGAAAAACTGCAGCAGGCAGCCGATTCGGTCAAGCAGGGAGTGGTGATGTACAGCGAGGGCATGGCGGTTCCCAAAGATATGCCCACCATTATTACCGGACGGGTGCACGATGCCATTTACATGCCGCCTCCGCTGAATCTGAATAAACTGATTAAACCGCAGAATGCCATCTTTCGGGTCTGCCAGTTGGCGGACGGCGAAATGCACCGGGAAACATCGGTGGCGTTTTTCAACGGCTATGGGGTGGAAATCAATGTTTACCGCCCCGGACGCCCGGACTGGATGGAAGCAGAATATCTGTATCTGGGTAAACTGGCCCTGGTTCTGCGGCAGAACAGTTCGGCTTTTTTGAGCCCTGACTGGACACCGCTGATCCCCACCCTGGCCGACAGCATCTGGGTAAACCGCTGGCCGGATACCGATAAAACCATTTACACCGTTTTCAGCCTGAAACCGGAGGGGTTTGATGGACCGCTTTTCAAAGCAGATTTTGAGGCAGATTCCCACTTTGTCAGCCTGATTCATCATGAAGAAATAGAACCGGACACCGTGGACGGCCGGCAGTATGCCCGTGTAAAAACCGGTGCCTTTAACCGCAGTTGGCTGAATACCCGCAAAGAAGGTAATGTGGACTGCATTGCTGAGTTTCCGGCAATACTGCAGGCATCTTTGGAGATGGATTCGCTGAGTTTTACCGCTTCCCGCGGGGACAGTATTATCGTATGGAAAGGAAACCCGTCTTATCAGACCGACTCGCAGACATATCCGGCGGAAAACCGCACCATTAAACTGCTGGATGTGTTCGGCAGGTACGAGGGGAAAATTGTGGTCCAGCTTCTGGATGCGGATCGTTTGCTGGATGAGCGCGTTCTCACACTTGAACTGCATACTCCCCGCCTCATCAGCACGGTAACTTCCACAAAGAAATACAACCGGGCCCCGGAGGGGATGGTGGAAATCCCGGGCAGTGCAAACTACTTCTATAAAAATAAAGGTGCCACGGGCATTATTCCCTATCCCGATTTTCCCGCCGGGGATACGGTGAAAGTTGAATCATTTTATTTGGATCAGTATCCGGTCACCAATGCCCAATTCGAGAAATTTCTGAATGACAGCCATTATCTGCCTGCTGATACTGCCAATTTTCTGCAGCACTGGGAAAAAGGAACATTCCCCCAGGGGCAGGATGATTTCCCGGTGGTGTATGTCAGCCTGGAGGATGCCAGAGCCTATGCAGAGTGGGCGGGGAAAAGACTGCCCACCAGCAGGGAATGGCAGTATGCGGCACAGGGCGGAGATACCCTGCAGTGGCCGTGGGGCAGCGAATTCGATTCCTCCCGTTGCAATGTCGGGCTGGATCATTTAACAGCAGTTGATGAATTTCCCTCCGGCGCAAGCTCTTTCGGCGTGATGGACCTGGTGGGCAATGTCTGGCAGCTAACAAATGATATGTACGACAACAGCAGTTACTACTATATCATCATCCGCGGCGGCAGCTATTATCATCCGACTTCAAGCTGGTGGTATGTAAAAGGGGGGCCGCAGCCGCTGGATACGCTGCAGATGCTGCTGCGGGTCAGCCCCGGATTTGAGCGCAATGCAACGGTGGGTTTCCGCTGCGCTGCGGACGCCGGATAGCACAAATTAAAGATTTGTAAATTCAGTTTGCATACTGATGGTTTACCGGAAAAGGAGAATGAAAAATGATTTCGAAGAAAATATTACTGATTATCCTGCTGCTGCCGGTCATGCTGTTTTCCCAGTCTTCGCTGGAAAATATTCTCGATCCGGCCCGGCTTCCCTATCTCAAAAACAGCAAAATGATCCAGATTTCAAGCTACGATACCACCGGCGGCAACAATGACCGGATAAATCTGCAGGACGGTGAAAAAGCGGTCATTGCAGAAATGGACGGTCCCGGGGTGATTACCCGCATATGGGTCACTATTGATTCCCGCGATCCCTATTTTCTGCGCCAGATTGTGCTGCGGATGTACTGGGATGGAGAAGAAAATCCTTCAGTGGAAGTGCCGGCCGGTGATTTTTTCGGGACCGGTTTCGAGTACAAACATTATATGTCCGCTTTTGTGGGTATGTCCAGCGGCGGTTATTACTCCTATTTTGCCATGCCGTTTCAAAAATCGGCGAGAATTGAAGTGGAAAACCAGACCGGCCAGGAAGTGTATGCATTTTATTACCAGATTGATTACCAGAAGCTGGAATCGCCCTTAGATGATGATATTGCGTATTTTCATGCCCAATGGAACCGTGAACTGCGAACTTCCCCCGATGAAAATTATCTGGTGCTGGATGCGGAAGGGCGCGGCCATTTTGTCGGGGTAAATATGAATATGCAGCACTACCGCAACAGCCTCTGGTTTCTGGAAGGAGATGAAATGATCTATGTGGACGGAGAAGAATTCCCTTCCGTTTACGGAACCGGTACCGAGGATTATTTCACCGGCGGCTGGTATTTCAACCGCGGTGAGTTTGCCGGCCCTTATCACGGGCTGATTCTGAAAGACGACTCTCTGGCAAGGATTGCTGCATACCGTTTTCATGTGGGAGATGTTATCCCGTTCAGAAAATCTTTACGCTTCACAATTGAGCATGGCCACGGCAACACCGAAGCTGCCGACTACAGCAGCACTGCCTACTGGTATCAGAAAGAGCCCCATAAGCCATTCCCGCAAATGCTGAAAGCCAGCCTGCGGATTCCTTTACGGAGCACAGTGCCGGGGGGAGTAACAGAAGCGGAGTCCCTCAGCGCAACCGGCAGCCATATCAGCAGCCGTGTTGAGGATATGTCGGATTACGGGCCGGAGTGGAGCGGCCTGAAGCAGTTGAAAATTGTACCGGAGAATGAGAATTCCGATTTTGAAGTGAGCTTGACCGGCTTGGAAGAAGACCGTTTCAATGTGGATATTTATTACACACGAGGTCCCGCATATGGTGATTATAATATACTTTATAACGGTCGCAAAGTAGGCAATATTGACGGATATTCTCCGGAAGTCGCTCATGGGGGAAAAATTGTGCTGGGCGATCTGCGGGCAAAAAATGGAAAACTGTCCCTGACATTTAAACCGGCGGGGAAGGCGGCTGAATCTGTGGGAATTGCGTTGGGACTAGATGCATTTCAGACAGAACCTGTGCGCAACTATATTCCCGAATGGTATGTGATCGGTCCTTTCCCTAACGAACGGAAGTCGGATACCGAGCGCTTCGGCCTGGATACGGTTTATCCGCCCGAGAAAGAAATTGATCTGAACGCCGCCTATCCGGGGGCGGACAGCCAGATGGTTAGCTGGAAAAAATATCAAACCCCGGAAGACGGCCGTTTTCAGTTGTGGAATAAAGTGAACCCGTACGAACTGGTAGTCACCTATGCACTGACCTACATTTATTCTCCGGAGCAACAAACCGTCCCGCTGCTGATCGGCTCTGATGACGGTATTAAAGTGTTTGTCAATGATAAGCCGGTTCACCGGTTCCTGGAGGTGCGCATTTCCGCGCCGGATCAGGACCGGATACCCGTTAAACTGAACAAAGGCTGGAATAAACTGCTGCTGAAAATAGAAAACAATTTCGGCGGTTATGCTTTTTTTGCCCGGATAATTGATCCCGATAAATCGCTCATTTTCAGCACGGATAAGCAGAAATGATGGTTGTTTGAATTAAAAAAAAGATGATACTGAGGAGATGTATGAAAATTTTATTCCCGATTATTCTGCTGTCCCTGATTATTTACAGCAATTCTTCCCCGGCGCAGGTTGTGGTAAATGATGATTATCTGAAAATAAATGCGGCCGCAGATGACCCTCTTTTCACCACCTATGCCGCTGCCCCGGAGCGCTCCCGGTTTTTTGCGGATAAAGCCTATTTCATGAACTATTTCACGGATGATCTGCCGGTTACCTATTCCAGTCAGTATGCCGGAAACTGGGCCGTTCTATGGAAAGTGAACAACATAGTGGTAGAGAATATCAATGAGTTTATCCGCCCGCCGCAGGTCATTGCTTCTTTTCCCGACATGGCCATTCTGGAGTATGAGCCGTTCAACGGGCTTGAAGTGCAGGAAACGTTTTTTGTGTACAGTTCCGGTGCCGCGGTCAGCGAGTTACATATCCGCAACAGCGGGAATATTGAATATCAGTTTAATCTTTATCCGCTGGTGCACCTGCCGGACGATTCCCTGCAAGTCGAGCAGTTTGATGCCCATAATAACTTTTATGTATTTTCCCATTATGAACCCACAGTCCGGCTGCACAGCAATCTTTATGCAAGCCGTGGATATCCTGTTAACTTTCGCAATATATTAGCCTGCAGCGGTGTTCCCGACAGCTACGGCACTTTCGAAGGCTGCGCGATGGAGGATTTCTATTTTGCCGTAAAGCGTTTGAGTAAGGTCCATTCCTATGTTCATGAACTGAATGAACAGCAGCAGGGAAAGGCCGGTTTTGTGGCGCTGCAGAAAAATTTCAGCCTCAAACCGGGGGAAGCGACAACCGTCCGTTTTGTAAGGGGGGTGCAGGATGCCCGCAAAGATTATCAGGAAATGGTCCGGGATGTTCAGGTGGCGCTTAAAGCGGATATTCAGCAATATGTAGATCGGAATGTGCAGTTATATAAATCGGTCCCCAGGATAAACTTTAAAGATCCGGCTGATAAAATGGTTTACCTGGGCGCTTTAAATCTGGTGCGGCAGAATATGCTGCCTCCGCGCGGACAAACGAACTATAATTATTACGTTTTTTCCCGCAATCCCCAGTGGGGATGGGGGCACGGGCATCAGGTCATGCACGAATCCCTCTCCATGCTGCCTTATGTTTATCTGGATGCGCAGTCCGCTCAGGAATCGCAGATGATATATGTAGAACAGCAGTATGCTGACGGGCTGATCGGCTATCGGCACGGCCCCCGGGGCCCGCAGGTTTATCCCCATCGCGGTAAAGCGACCACGTCGGCGCCTTTCTTTTCCTGGACCAACTGGGAAGTTTATCAGGTCAGTAAAGACAGAGAATTTTTGCAGGAAGTATATAGTGCCGGCGCCCGCTTTGTGGAGTATCTCGAACGAGAAAGGGACGTGGATGAAGACGGTATGCTGGAATGGGGCCCTTACGGTATTATCGAAAATGTGCGGGACGGCTGGAATGTGGTTTTTCAGCTCTTTTCCGAAGGGGAGGATGAAGGCCGCGATATCTCCGATGAACTGGATGCTCTGGATCTGACCTGCCAGGTGGCGAACGAAATGTATTACCTGAAACTGATGGCGCTGGAGCTCGGAAACCGGGATGATGCCGCAAAATGGGAGCGAAAACATCAGCGGCTTGCCGGACTGATCAATAAATACATGTGGGATGAAGAAACAGAATTTTATTACCATGTCGCCATGGAAGATAACTCCTTCAATTTTGAAGGCGAAAGCCTGAAGCGGAAGGAAATCATCGGATTTTTACCCATGTGGGCACGGATCGCGCCGGAAGACCGGGCAAAGAAATTGCTCTCCCATCTCAAAAATGAAGATTCCTTCTGGCGCAAATACGGTGTTCCGACCTTATCGGCGGACGATCCCCATTATACGCCTTTTGTGGACGGCTGCTGCCGCTGGAATGGTCCGATCTGGCTGCTGTGGGACTACATGGTTTTCGACGGGCTGCAGAATTACGGGTATGAAAAGGAAGCGCGGCAGCTGGCGGAAAAGATGATGTCCTGTGTTAAAACCCAGCTTGCCAAAAATCACCATTACTGGGAATCCTACAGCCCCGATTTTCCGTTTCAGGAAAGTCCCTCCAATTACATCTGGGATTCCATAATGGCAAAAATGCTGATCGAAATATACAAGTGATACCGTGGAACACAGATAAATTTTGAAAAGAATGGCTTTCTATTCTGTGAAAAATCCTGGTTTTCAGTGTGATCTGTGTTTAATAAAAAAACGAGCCTCAGATGAAAAAAGCAAATTTTAAAAATAACCCGCACAGGCGGTATAATTTATTAACGGGGGAGTGGGTGCTGGTTTCGCCGCACCGTGCCAAACGCCCCTGGCAGGGGCGGGTGGAAGATATCCCGGTGGAAAATCGTCCCTCATATGATCCCTCCTGCTATTTGTGTTCGGGAAATTACCGGGCGGGGGGAAAGCAAAATCCCGTATATACCAGCACCTATGTTTTTGATAATGATTTCAGTGCGCTGCTGCCGGAAGTGATGCGGGAAGAGATTAACCGGCACAATATGCTCATCGCTAAAAATGAACCCGGAATTTGCCGGGTGGTCTGTTTTTCTCCCCGCCACGACCTGACTCTG
>JBAPTX010000377.1:0-5199 GCA_049282375.1 Calditrichia bacterium | reverse complement strand
TTAATAGCCGGTATTTCCATGTTCTTCCGCTAACAGACCAATACTTCAGAACAAAATATTACTAAAAAATTTTATGATTTTAGTGGGCGCTACTGGATTCGAACCAGTGGCCTCCGCCTTGTAAGGGCGGCGCTCTGAACCGGCTGAGCTAAGCGCCCGCAGTTACTTCTTTTCCCGGTAAAACAAACCCACCGGAATAATGATCAGATATGAGATCACCAGCAGAATTGGGGACAGGGTCCGGGTTAAAAAAGCATCGGGATCATCCGGAATCATCATAAAAATATAACCGATTACCAGAACCGCTACTCCCAGCCCTAATATTAAAAAGTTGGTGCGGGTTAATGGAAAATGAAACCGTTTCGTCTCTTCCCGGGGCCTTTTAATTTTTGCCATACCAATCTGATCCTTAAATTTCGAACGGAAAATTTAACCGACCGTATGAAACAATGCAAGCAGTTTAACATTTCCGCCTTTCAAAGCATTTCTAATATAAATTTTAGCCATTAAAGATTTCAATCAGACTCTCTTTCTTTCTATATTTTACGGGTTGACTGACATTCAGAAACTGGAGCAAACGAAATGAGCGATCAGCGTAACCGCATTAATGAAGCCTATGACAGCGGCACCGCTTTAAACAAACAGATCTCGCAGAATGTTCTGGAAATTATAGATCTGCTGGACCGGGGAAAATTGCGGGTAGCCGAGAAGCGGGAAAACGGCTGGCAGGTGAATGAATGGATAAAGAAGGCTATTTTACTTTATTTCCGCCTTCGGAAAATTGAAAAGATGGAAGCCGGCCCTTTTGAATATTTTGATAAAATTCCCCTGAAAAAGAATTATGAACAATTAAAAGTCAGAGTGGTACCGCCGGGAACCGCCCGCTATGGCGCTTATCTCGCACCCGGCGTGGTGCTGATGCCGGGATATGTTAATATCGGCGCATACGTGGACGAGGGTACTATGGTGGATACACATGCTACTGTGGGATCTTGTGCACAGGTCGGCAAACGTGTTCACCTGGCCGGAGCAGCCCGCATTGGCGGCGTTCTGGAGCCGCCGCAAAGCACACCGGTTATTATTGAAGATGATGTTTTTATCGGGTCGGCGGTATCTGTAATGGAGGGCGTAATGGTGCGCCGGGAAGCGGTTCTGGGTGCAGGTGTAATGTTAACTGCATCCACCCGAATCATTGATGTTTCCGGGGAGTCGCCGCAGGAACACCGCGGGGAAGTGCCTGAGAGATCGGTTGTCATTCCCGGAACTTATGCGAAGAAATTTCCGGCCGGGACATACAACGTACAGTGCGCTTTGATTATCGGCAAAAGAAAACCTTCAACGGATAAAAAGGTTTCCCTGAACCAAGTGCTGAGGGATTTTGATATTACTGTGTAAAACTGTTCTCAATGACCTGCAGCAGCTCTTCACATTGTTCAATTTTACCTGAACTAATTGTGAACAACTATGAAGATTTTTTGAATTTACCGCTGATTTGATCACCGGCCGTCACCTTTTTCTCAGGATTTGTTCATGTTAAATTCAGCTTGACACCTCAGCAATCACTCGCTTGATTCCGCTTCTTCTTGTAATTCACACCCTTATAATGATGATTATTATTTTATTAATTCTTAAAAGATATATTATTTAATATTATCAGAAATAAATTGTCTGCCGCAGAAAAACCTGAATCAGAAAATAGAAACGGCTTCTAATAAAAAAACCGCCCTGTTCTGGCGGTTTTTTACTTCAATCAAATTTTAAAAGTCATTTATTTAGAATCGTCCGGGGGTTTGTTTTCTTTTTTGGGAGTGGCATTTCCTTTATTGTTCTTGTAATCGGTTATATAAAAACCACTGCCTTTAAAGATTAATCCCGATCCGCCGGAAATTGTAATTTCGGCAACCTTGCCGCAAACGGGGCATGCCAGCTCTTTACTGTATGAAGAAATGGAACTGAACCGCTCGAATTCGTAGTTGCACGACCGGCACTTGTATAGATATGTGGGCATTTATTTTCCTCCATTATTCCTAAACGCAGATTAGATGATCGTATTTTTAAAAAGTTTCTGAATTAAAAAATTTTTCCTTTTTTCGGGTAAAGGAATCTTTCCCGCCGAGCAGTGCGCCGCATACCGGCAGTCTGCCGGCAACCCGTTCCAGCATTTTTCCGGCAGTTTGCCGGATATCCCATTGAGCATGTTCATCCCCGCGCAGCCGGCTGAAATGATAAAATTCCCTCAGATTAATTTTAAACAGCACCCGCCGCCGGTGGGCGTTAGTTAGAATATAAGACGCTGCATCCGGGTTTTCCCTTCTTAATTTCCCGTAGAAATCGGCTGTAGCTTTCATTATATCACTGAACAGGGGAAGTTGACCGGTTTCCCGGATTGAATCCGGGATGGTATACCCCAGCGAAATATCATAGGGCTGTGCCAGCAGGTTTGCCATGCGGTGGCGTTTCAACTGGCCGAAATTCGAAGCGCTGACAATTAACTGAAAATTCATTTCAATAAATTCAAATTCACGGGGCAGGCTGTCCCAGCCGTTTAAATGACGATAAATTGCAGCAAAAATTTCATAGCGTTTTGCCTTATCAAATTGATTTACCTGCAGCAGGCAATCATTAAAATTACCGCCGTTGTAATGAAACAAAAGCGCCGCCAGAATTTTTTCATCCGCGTCTGTTGGAATGTGCAGAAGTTCAACTTCTCCGGAGTTTTGTGAAGTTTGTTTTTTCTGAGGAAGGTCAGGTTCCGGCAAACTGGATTTCATCCGGGAACGCTGCCACAAGTATTCTGTAGGCTGCATATATTTAATAATGGAGGGTGCAATGCCTTCAGTAGAGCGGTACAAATTTTGGGAAAAATCCCGGACTTCCTGCAGCGGGTGCGCACTGCATTTGGCCACCATATTTTCCAGGCTGCGCGCATTTAAAGTCATTCCCAACTGGGTTTGGGTTGCCAGGGAAATTACATATCGGGCATCTTCTTTGGCCAGCCCTTCTATCCGTTTATGGTTTTTCTTCTCCGCAGCTTCTTCGCTGTATTTATCAAAAAAGTAAGGGCGAAGAATGGTGTAAAGCTTTTGATAGGTTTCATTCTGCTGCCGTATAAGGCGCCGGAAGGATTCTTCGTGCTGGCCTCCGGCAATTTCTGCCGGGCAGAGGTAATCATCTTCAAACAGGACATAGCGCTGGGACTTTTCAGTGTAGGAAGCCAGCCGGAAATGTTCAATCGCTTCTACTGCCAGCCGGGACACCCCAATGATATCAAAATTAAAAGCAGCATGTTCGGCCACCGAGCTGTGACCCAATCCAAAAATAATATTCCGGTTGGATTTACGGGCACGGTCCACTTCCTGCCGGGCAAGCTGCCGGAGTTCATTTACCGGCAGGGGGCTGCGGCTGATTCTGGCATAGGCGGCGGAAAGGGTTTCCGGCGTCAGGTTGTCCCTGTTCAGCAACTCTGCAGCAGACTCATACAATTCCTCCAGAAAACGCTGTTTCTCCAAGCTGTTTTGGGAATTGAACTTCTGCGGCTGCAGGTTTTCCACAATTGAATTAAGAAATTCCTTCAACTCCTGCAGGGTATCAATATCTATGTTATAGCCTGATAGAATAACTCTCATAATTGTAAATACAAGTTAACCGTCTTTGAATTTTTGCCGGGACCGTCCGTCCTGCCGAAAGGTGTCGTTATTGTAAGCTGTCCAGTTTCTTCATTGCCATTTGCTGGTATTTCTGATCTTCGGGATCACTGGCGGGGAGTTCCAGCACTTTTCTGTATTCCGTCATAGCTTCGGATTTCCGGTCCAGCTTTTCCAGGGTAATGGCCAGTTCCAGGTGGTGGTTGATGTAATCGGGATTCAACTCTACCGCTTTGCGAAAAGCTTCCGCTGCTTTTTCGACAGAAGCATCTTTGGGAACCCCTCCCAGAAACATGTTGGCAAACTTTTTTTCCACCCAGCTCAGAGAAGCCAGGCGGCGGTTCCATCTCCCCAGGACATGCCAGGCCAGGTCATTTTCCGGGTCCAGTTCCAGCGCCCGGTCCGCTTCAGCTTTAATTTCTTTTGACAACTTTATCCGCTCTTTGGCGCCGGCATCCAGCGCCACCCGGCCCAGGGCAATACTCAGGAACAAATGCCCCTGCGAACCCTCCGGATTCAGTTCAATCGCTTTGCGGGCCAGTTCCTCGCCTTTCTGATAATACTGCTGACGCTTGTCTTTATTGTCAATCGATTCACCGACATCAATATATGCCCGCGATAACCGCCAGGCGGCTGCATAACTGTCCGGATCCTTTTCCAATACCTGAGAATACAGGTTAAGTGCCAGCGGATAGTTGTGCTGCTGATAAACGCTGTCTCCGCGGGAAATCAGACTGTCGGCTTCCTGTGCTGTCAGAAAAAAAGAAAAGCCGGTCACTAAAAAAATTAAAAATACCAGGTTTTTAAATCCGCCCATTTTCATATTCCTCCATTCAAAAAAATCTTTCCACCAAAGTAGTCAGACGAAGCTTCAGCGGAAAAGAGAAAATTAAATTAGACCCTGTTTTTTATGAAACGACGCGCCACATTGCATCCGGTTTTGCTTGTAAAAAATTAAATGACCTGTTTCCTATAAAACTTCCATTTTGTTTATCCGGTCATAAACCTGCAGGCGATCCACTACATCCATTCCGGAGATCACTTTACCAAAAGCGGTATGCCGGCCGTTTAAATGAGGCTGCGGCGTATGGGTAATAAAGAACTGGCTGCCGCCGGTATCTTTTCCCGCGTGGGCCATTCCCACAATTCCCCTGTCAAAAAACAAGTCGTTAAATTCGCTGGGAATGGTGTAGCCGGGGCCGCCCCAGCCATCCCCCCGCGGATCGCCACCCTGAACGACGAATCCGGGAACCACCCGGTGAAAATAAATGCCATTGTAAAAACCGGATTTGGCCAGTTGCAGAAAATTGGCCACCGTAACCGGCGCTTTATCAGGATAAAGCTCTATTAAAACATCTCCTTTGTCAGTAGTAAGGCGCACTCTCGGGCGGCTGTCCGGATCCACCTTCGGGAAATCAACCCGGGTAAGCGGCTGCTGGTTCATATCCTCAATCGCATAGGATTCTCCGGTGATATGGGTAAGCGCGGCCGCGGCCGAATTCTGAATAGGTCTGAATTTGTTTTCCAACTGGCCGGTTAAAAAAGAAATTGCCCG
>JBAPTX010000376.1:0-4616 GCA_049282375.1 Calditrichia bacterium | reverse complement strand
ATACTGTCCACTGCCGTGACGGTGGTGGCAAATACTTTCACCAGCACTTCATTTTCCTCTGGCTCCGGTTTCTCAACTTCCTTAAGCCGGAGAACCTCCGGCGGACCGTATTTGCTGTAAATAACTGCTCTCATTTTAAGGAACTCCCGGGTTACTTAAACTAAAAATTCAGTTTGCCATTGCCCGCCATTTTCTTTCCTGCTAATTTCATGAAAAAGGGATCAATGTTATATACATAAAGGATGGAGCTGTTTATGCCGCAGAATCTGATTGAAAAAATTGCCGGGCGGTTTGCAACAGATGTTGAATCCGGTGCCGTAGTTCACAGCGGGGATTTCCTTTCTATTGTACCCCGCCATGTTATGACACACGATAATACCGGCGCAGTAATCCCGAAATTCCGTACCATCGGTGCCAAAAAAATGGCCAATCCGCGCCAGCCGGTCTTTACTCTGGATCATAATGTGCAGGATACCGGTGAGAAGAATTTGCAGAAGTACCGCAAAATTGAAGAATTTGCCCGCGAAATGGGAGTGGATTTTTATCCGGCAGGCCGCGGCATCGGGCACCAGATAATGTGTGAGGAAGGATATGCATGGCCGGGAACTCTGGTGGTGGCATCGGACAGTCATTCCAATATGTACGGCGGTCTCGGGTGCCTGGGTACGCCGGTGGTGCGCACGGATGCCGCAGCAATCTGGGATACCGGACGCACCTGGTGGCAGATTCCACCGGTGGTGAAAGTGAACCTGAAGGGAAGGCTCCGGCGGGGCGTCAGCGGGAAAGATGTTATTATTACCCTGTGCGGTTTTTTTAATCATGATGAGGTTTTGAATCATGCGGTTGAGTTCAGCGGCGATGGTGTGAAAAGCCTTTCCATCGACCAGCGGTTGACTATCGCAAACATGACCACCGAGTGGGGCGCTCTGGCCGGGGTGTTCCCGATGGATGAGGCGGTGCTGGAATGGCTGCGTAAGCGGGCGGAGATTGTTAACCTGAGAGGCCCTGCCGGTGTGCCCTCTGATGAGGACGCCGGCGGAAGACATCCCCGGCTGAATGCGCAGCAGTTATCGGAACTGGAAAAGCAAATGCACTTTCTGCAGCCCGATGAAGAGGCATTCTATGCCAAAACCATCACCCTGGATCTTTCGCAAGTGCGGCCACATGTATCCGGCCCCAACACAGTAAAGATAATGTCCGGGGCTGAAAAAACCAACAGGGTGCCGGTTAAAATTGATAAAGCATATCTGGTTTCCTGCGTTAACAGCCGGGTGGAAGATCTGGCAGAAGCGGCGGCGGTGCTGAATGGACGGCAGGTGGCTCCCGGGGTGGAATTTTATATTGCCGCCGCTTCCAGCGAAGTGCAGCAGCAAAGCGAAGCCCGCGGCGACTGGCAAACCCTGCTGAAAGCCGGCGCCATTCCGCTGCCTCCCGGCTGCGGGCCCTGTATCGGCTTGGGAAAGGGGTTGCTGCAGGACGGCGAAGTGGGGATTTCAGCTACTAACCGCAATTTTAAAGGAAGAATGGGCTCGCGAAATGCACAGGCCTATCTGGCCTCCCCTGCCGTGGTGGCCGCTTCTGCGGTTGCCGGACAGATCACCTTCCCTTTTGACGAAACGCAGGAGCCATTGAAAGCGGATTTGCAGCTTCACGAAAAAACCGATATGGACCTGCCCGAAACCAGAATTCTTGCCGGTTTTCCCTCGCAACTGGAAGGTGAATTGCTCTTTTGTTATCAGGACAATCTGAACACGGACGGCATTTATCCCGGCAAGTATACCTACATCGATGACTTTACGGCAGAGCAGCAGGCGGCGGTAGTGATGGAAAACTATGATCCCGGGTTTGGGCGGATGGCCGAAAAAGGTGATATTCTGGCCGGCGGCTTCAACTTCGGCACCGGCAGTTCCCGCGAACAGGCTGCCACCGCCCTCAAACACCGGGGACTGCAACTGGTGCTGGCCGGTTCTTTCAGCGAAACTTATAAGCGCAATGCGCTTAATAACGGGTTTTTGGCGCTGGAAGCCCCGGAACTGGCTGAATATTTAAAAACGAAATTTGGAAAGCAAAAACTGACGGTGCGCACCGGACTACGGGCGCAGCTTGATTTTAAACGATCGCTGCTGAAAACGGACGGCAAAGAATTCCCATTCAGCCCGGTTGGCACTGCCGCACAAGAGCTGGTAATTGCCGGCGGACTGGAGAATTGGGTAAGGGAGCAGTTAAAGTAATGTTCGTTTAATTAAAGAAAACAGGGGCTCGATTTTTTTTGAGCCCACAGAGCGGCACTCCCTCCGGCAAATTGCATAGTGCGCACGTATCGGTGCAGGCTCATTTTGCTCTCTGATAAATTCCCATCAGCTTTGCCTCTGCGAGAATATGTCCCTTCATTCTCTCTGTCAGTTTTTCTTTACTCAGGTCGGTATCTTCAATGGCGGTATCCAGCGGATACAGTTTAAAATAATAACGGTGCCGCGGCCCGGGGGGCGGGCAGGGGGCGCCGTAGCCGATTTTGTCCCTACTGTTTTTTCCCTGGCGGACATTTTTTAAGTCACCGTCCTTAAATTCTTTTTCACCCTTTGTAACATTTTCCGGAAGCTGATGAACTGAGTCGGGAATATTGTAGAGCACCCAGTGGACCCATACGCCGGCAGGCGCATCTGGATCATCGCAGATCAGTGCAAACGTTTTGGCGCCCTCCGGCGCACCTTCCCAATTCAAAGGCGGGGATATGCCGGCGCCATCGCAGGTATATTTTACCGGAATGGATTTGGAGTCCACAAAAGCAGCAGTTGATAGTTTGAAATCCATATTGACCTCCTTTGCTGAATTTTCCTTTTCCTGCCGGTCTGTTCCGGCACCTGTGGGAGAAATGCAGATAAATGTTATAAATCAAATAAGCATCAGGCTTTTGTTGAAAAGCTTCATTGGTCCTCCCTTTTCATAAAGTAAAATCATTTTACGATACCATTTTTCTCAGGTTCGCGCCGGTTTCGGCCTTGACTCATTGGAGTGTGCCCTCTATTTTAATTGGGGAAAGAAAGAGAGGGAGAACTTTGAAAAATCCTTTGCAGAAACCGCTTTACAGCCAGTCGCTGGTGGTTGATTTATATGAATTGACCATGGCGGCGGCCTATCATGAAAATGATTTCAATGAACCTGCTACTTTCGAAATGTTTGTGCGGGATATGCCGGGCAAACGGAATTACCTGGTGGCTGCCGGATTATGCCAGGTGCTGGAATATCTGGATGATTTAAGGTTTGAAACCGGTGAAATTGAATATCTTCGTGATTTGCCGGTTTTCCGGCATGTGCAGGATACTTTCTGGAAATACCTGTCTAATTTCCATTTCAGCGGCGAAGTCTGGGCCGTGCCCGAAGGGCAGATTGTATTTGCCGGAGAACCGTTGCTGCGGGTGACAGCTCCCATAATAGAAGCACAGATTGTAGAAACTTTTCTGCTCTCCATGGTCAATTTTCAGACAATGATTGCCAGTAAAGCGGCGCGGGTGGTTCATGCCGCCGGTTTAGACGGCAAATCCCGCGGTGTGATGGAATTTGGTTCCCGACGGGCTCACGGCCCACAGTCCAGCCTGCTGGCGGCACGGGCGGCATATATCGGCGGCTGCATGGGGACTTCCAATACCCTTGCGGGAAAACTGTTCAACATTCCGGTAATGGGAACCGCCGCCCATAGCTGGGTAATGGCATTTCCCAGCGAAAGAGAAGCATTCCAAGCCTATTTTAAAGTATTTCCCGAGCATACCATTTTACTTATAGATACATACGATATTTCCCGGGGCGCACAAACTGCCGCTGAAATTTCTTCCCAAATTAAAGGTGTGCGCATAGATTCAGGTGACCTGCTTCAGGAAAGCCGTAAAGTGCGCAGTATACTGGATGAGCAGGGGTTGCAGCAGGTGCAGATTGTGGCCAGCGGCGATCTGGATGAGTACAGAATTCAGGCTCTGGTTCAAAAGGGAGCGCCCATTGACAGTTATGGCGTGGGGACACAGCTCGCCACATCCGCAGACGAACCCTATCTCGGCGGCATCTATAAACTGGTGCAGCAGGATATTAATGGAGAAGTCCGCCTGCGCGCTAAATTCAGTCCGCACAAATCCACTTATCCCGGCAAAAAACAGATTTACCGCGTTATGGATGATGAGGGCTGTTTCCGCAAAGATATCATTGGCCTGGTGATGGACAATATTCAGGAAGACTGCGAAGAATTGCTGGTTCAGGTTATGAAGGAGGGCAAATTGATCTACCGCCTTCCCTCTCTTTCCGAATCGCGTGAATTCTTCTACAACAATCTTGACAAAGTGCCCCCGCGCTTAAAAGCGCTTCATAAAGTGGAAGACTATCCGGTGGCATACAGCAGCAAACTTCAGCAACTACATGACGATTTAAAGCAGCAGGCGCACTGAAATTCTTTCAGAATTGCCGGTTCTCAGAATTGAAAGACTGGATGTCTCTCAGGAAGATGGCATGTAAATCGCCGCAGCCGGATAAAACCTGCAGCAGTTGATTCAAAAACCATTTTTCTTTTTCTCCGGCAACCGCCGCCTTAATGTTTTTCAGTCCCGTGCGGGATTCTGCAGTCGGGACCTGCT
>JBAPTX010000375.1:0-8366 GCA_049282375.1 Calditrichia bacterium | reverse complement strand
GGCGGGGGGTATATCAGGATTTCTCAGCAGGAGATAGATGTTTCCGTTCTGTCCGAACCGGTGGACAACTCATTTTATTTTATCGTACCACCGGAAAAATCTGATGATGTTGCCGCTGTAGCCGGCGGCGGTATTACGTTTAAACTGAGCAAGCAGATACAACCCTTTATTCAGGGTAATTATTTTTTGGGGATGACTTCGTCTGATGATACCATTTACTACGGCGTGATGGCGGGATTCAGATTAAAATTTCAATAGATATTACCAGACATAACGGTTTTTCAAGTGCAGCGGAAGCGGTGCATCAACCATAATGGAATCGGGAGCGGCCACATCAGCAAAGAGCCGCTCCTTTTTTATTTCCGCCGGATACCTTTTCCGCACTTCCAGATAGGTTTCTCTGATCTTTCGCCAGGTTTCCAAATTCCGGGTCCGGTAAATAGAATCATTTAATCGCCGGTCAACTTCTTCGGCCAGGAAGTTTTTTGTCTGCCGGTGAATTTCCTGCTCGATTCGTTCATTCCGGTTCATTCCGGAAGAAAGTGCTGCCTGGTACAGCAGATCATTGCGGATCATATCAATAACTGCCTGCGCAATCCGCAAACGGGTGGGCAGCCAGGGACGGCGGCCAGGCGGCATCTGCTTCATCCGCTGCAAAAAACCGGATACGGAAATTTCCCTTTCGCCGAACCGGACCAGAGTTTCATTTAATACATCCTTTAACTGCAGTTGCATCTCATTTAATTCCCGGTCGAATATGGGCGGCTTGGTAATTTCCGGCGTCAGATAATTTTCCCCCATTGCCTCAACTACTGCTTTCTGCAGCACCTGCATAATACGGTTATTGACCTGTATTTTACGGTCGTCAGCAAGTTTCTCCAGTGCCTGCCGGATCTTGTCATCCGCTTTCCGGCGGAGGATAATATCCGACACATGCGAGCGGCGGTACAGCGGACTCAATCTTTGAGAACTCCGGTTTTCCTGTCTTTCCACCACCTGAATAATATGATACCCGTAGCCGGACCGTACCAACCCCGAAGATTCGCCGGCAGACAATTCAAAAGCAGCCGATTCAATTTCCGGTTCCAGGATTCCAAAAGTAATCATTCCCAGATCCACGGCACTGATCCGGCTGGAATCCATTCCGGCATGGTGTTCATAAACTTCATTAAAGGAGGTAGTGTGAACGGATTGTAAAACTTGCTGTGCTTTTTGATTATCCGGAATAAAGATTTGCCGCACGTGCAGTTCTTCTTTGTAATTCCGCAGCCCTTCCCGCAGCTCGGCTGCCGTTACCTTTACAGAATCAATAATTTCCTGATGAAGATAGCCGTTGATGATTTCCTGCCGCCGGATATATTCGAGCTTTGGCTGCAAAGCCGCTTCATCTTCCAGATGCAATTCGCGGGCGGTCAAATAATAGTAAGATTTGCGGATCAGGTGATCCACCTGACTCTCCCGCACTTCGCGCAGCGGTGTACGCTGCGAAAACTGAGGCTCCAGCGCCTGACTGATTTCAACCTGCCGCAGAGTAATGATTTGATCTTTCACCCGCGCCACAATCGGGGAATCCGGCTGCGGTTCCCTGCTGCAGCCGGAAAGTAAAAGAAGGATGATTAAAAAGGTGAAATGCTTCATCTTTCGCGTCAATAAAAAAGGCTGCCGAAGCAGCCCCGATATTAAAAAATGCATGGTCTGCTTCTTACTGATGCTGATGTTTTACCCGGTCGTAGAGGGACATGGCCACTCCCAGAATCATAATAATCGTGCCGAACCACAGTACGCTGATGAACGGTTTTTCACTGATTTCCACCGCCAAAATATCGGGTGATTTTTGAACATCCGAAAGCGGTGTGTTCACTGACAGCGTCACCGATCCGTTATTGGCATCCAGTGCTTCAATTTTCAGGCTGTAATCCGTGTCGGGCAACTGCACTTCATCAGATGCCAGTTGGTTATTTTCCATCCAGATCGCCGGCTGCACATTGAAGTCCTGCCAGGCGTCCCCTTTTTTCACTGAAACCGAAAGGTCCGCTTTTACCGTCATGGGTGCCTGATCGGTATGGTCGCCGGTAACAAAGCGGTTAAAAGTCATCTTAAGTTCCCCCAGATCTTCCTGCTGATTTTTCGATAACCGCACCTGTTTCTGATTGCCATTGCTTCCCGGCATAAAAGAAATGGGCGAAATGTAAATATCCTTTGCAATATCCATATCCACATGGGGGGACAGCATATAGCTTTTGGTATATTCGCTGTAATAAAACTGGGGCTCGGCATAATAACTGCCCTTCGGTGTCTTAACAATCAGGCGCACCCGGTCTTTCCCGTCCGGTGACTGCACGAAACTGACAAACTGCACATCGTAGCCGAACTGCGTTGTGGTGAACTGGCCGGCGGGCAGGGTTACTTTTTCGCTGCGGTTGTAAATGGAGGAAGAAATGATTCCGATGATCATCAGAGCAATGCCGGCATGAGCCAGATAAGGGCCGCTTTTAGCAGGTATCTTCCGCACAAATTTAAAAGCCACATACCCGTTTATGGCCACCGCAAAGAAGGAGAGGAATACCAGGAGTATGGAAACCGGCCGGTTCATTCCCAGCACAACCGCAATCAGTGTAATGAAAAAAGATGCGGCGGCGCTTATCCCCACCACTTTGGGATTGCGGAATTCGGAAATTTTCCACGCGAGCAGCGGGGCAATCGCCATGCTGGCCAGCAGAAACACCGCAATGGGGATGCTGATCACATTATAAAATTCAATGGAGACATTGGACGGCTGCCCGAAAAGACCGGTGTAAATGGGGGAGGAAGTGGCAATAAAAACCACCGTTCCGGTAAACAGCAGAGTCAGCATTCCGATCAATATAAAGGTTTCGCGGCTGAACAGCCCTTCGGCAAAACGGCTGCCCATGCTGTTCTTAAATGTTTTTATGAACAAGAACAGGAAAATACCGGTAAACAGCGCTACAAAGCCCACCAGATAAATATTGAGGCCGGCTTCGGCAAAGGAGTGGACCGAAAAATCGGCCAGAACACCGGAGCGGGTCAGGAAAGATCCCCAGAGAACGGAGATAAACATCAGCGCCGCAAGTGCCAGATTTGTTTTTACCAGCCCCTTCTGCCGGTTTTGAATAATCAGCCCATGCAGCAGCACCAGCGAGAAAACCCAGGGGACAAAGGAGGCATTTTCCACCGGGTCCCAGGCCCAGTAGCCGCCCCAGCCCAGGGTTACATAGGACCAGTAGCCGCCCATAATAATGCCGGTACCCAGCATCATGGCGGAAAAGATCACCCAGGGGCGTGCCATTTTAACCCAGGCGTGAAACTGCCGTTTTACCATCGCATTCAGCGCAAAAGCAAAAGCCACTACCGTGGAGCTGTAGCCCATAAACATAATCGGCGGGTGGATAATCATCCAGGGATTCTGCAGAAGAGGATTAAGGCTCTGCCCGTCAGCCGGCATTATTCCCACCGGTGCATTGGCGTGCACATGCCACAGCATGGCAAACGGGCTCTTTTTCAGAAGAATCAGCAGAATAAAAGCCTGCACCAGCAGCACAAAAAACAACACCATCGGCTCCCGCCGGGCGACAGTGCGGATTAAGATGATTCCGAAAACAGAACCGTATAACAGCCACAACAGGAAGGTCCCTTCCTGCCCGCCCCAGAATGTTGAAATGAGATAATAGGTGGACAGCTTCAGGGAAGTATAGCTGTAAACATAATTCAACTGAAAGTTATGGGTGAAAATGTTGTAGTAAAGCAGAACCACCGAAAAAACAATACCGGCAACCATAACCGCAAAACTGCGGCTGGCCAACTGGTAAAACCGTTCGTCCCGGTCCCGGTAGAACAGCCAGAAAGCCGCAGCGGAAACCGCAGCGGCCACGAAGGCGATGGATATCGCCAATATTCCACTGATCATATTTCCGCCCCCTCCGCCTGATACTTGGAGGGGCATTTCACCAGCAACTGCTCGGCTTCGAACTGCGGGCCATTAAAACGGCCGATCACCACAATCTCTTCCGCCTGTTCCATATTAGCCGGTTTTACGCCATTATACAGCACCTGAAATTCTTTCCCGCTTTCATCAGCCATGCGGAAGGAAAACTGTTTCTGATCCACATCAAAATGCTCGCTGCCGGGCACCCGCTGGCCTTTTACCTGCACCACACTGCTGCTTTTCCGCGCTTCTTCAACGGTAACATACGGCGTGAGCGACTTGCTCAGATTGATTGCGGCGAAGATGATAAACACCACAATAATCAATATACCGACTATATATTTAGGCTTCATTAATTCCTCCTGGATGGACTATAAAATCATTGCGTCATTGAACCACATATTACTCCGGTTTCTCCCGGAATTTTAAATATTTTTTTAGATCTCTTACTTTCTTGTCCAGCGTGAAAAGGTAGACTGCAATTGTGACCCATACAATCAGAAATATGGTAAGCAGGACGATGGTTTTCATAATTTTTCTCCCTGAGACAGAATCTTCCTGTGAATTCTTTCCAGATCGATCCTGAGCTTTAATATCCAAAAATATAATCCCGTAAAGGCAATAATAGATGAAAAAAAGACCAGACGGATAGATGACGACATCCGCCGGGAAGGTTCAGTTTCAAATACCGGATTCTCGGGATGAAGCGTTTCGACTACCCGCGGCACGACAAAAATCAGAAAAGGCACCGTTACAAAGGCGATAATTGAATAAACCGCCGAAAGCTGAGCACGCTGTTCGGTATTCTCAATTGCCGTCCGCAAGGAAAAGTACGCAGCATAAATCAGCAGCAATACTAAAATGGAAGTCTCGCGAGGATCCCAATTCCAAAAAGATCCCCATTCAGCTTTGGCCCAAATTGAGCCGGTAACGGTTGCGGCAATGCTGAATACAAAGCCTAATTGTGCAGAGGAAACAGCGGTAGTGTCATGATCTAAATTTTTATTCATCAGATAGAGAACGCTGAAAATAGCCGATACAAGAAAAGCCAACACGGCAACCCAGGCCATCGGCACATGATAAAAGATAACCCGTGAAGTGCTTAAAAAATTTTGTGCTTCCGGTGCGATGTACAAAGAACCGTAAATCACCAGGGTCATAAACAAGACAAGGGCAATTTTGAGAAATGTGATAATGGCGCTGCCGGACTTCATTTTTAATTTCTCCAAATAAATTCAAATAACAGAACAGCCACTGTGAACATCACAACCGAAAATGAAAATAATATCTGAAGGTCGGCAAAACAATCGCTAAAGGCCGAATCCTGGAAAGCGGTTTGCGTTCCCCGGATAGCGCTGACCAGAATGGTTATTGACACCGGGAATGATAAAACGGCAAAAAGCGCTCCTTTGCTGCTGGCCCGGGAAATGATCGCGGCAATAAGCGTTGCAACTGTGGAAAGGCCGATACTTCCTAAGAATATCACTGACAACAGGTTTAAATACTGCACCTGCCCCACATTCATAAAGATAATAAACATCGGAAGAATGAATACTTCCAGGCCAAACAGCAATATCATGTTAAAGAACCATTTACCCAGAAAAACCGCATTAGACTGCGTCAGCATCCGAAGGGTATCCGCCGTTTGCTGCTCTTCTTCCCGGATAAAAATATGCGCCAGACCCGACATGGCGGAGAAGAACAGAATAATCCAGAGAAGGGAAGCTGAAAGACCCGGGGCAAGCCGTCCACCCCCAATCGAAAAACTCACGACAACCAGAGTCGTCACGGCAAACAGAAAAATGGCGTTAACAGCATAGCGGCTGCGGAACTCAAGCTGCACATCCTTCTGAAACACAATCCAGGCATTACGAAGCAATTGCAATCTGTTGGTCTCCAAACCGGATTTCTTCCGGTTCATTGGTGGCAATGATTAAAATTTTATCCTTCTTCTGTTCTTCCATTATGCTGTACACAATGGCGGCGCCTTTTTCGTCCAGATTGGCGGTGGGTTCATCCACAAACAGGACCTGCGGCTGGTGGAACAGCGCCATCACGTATTTGGCCCGCTGCAGCATCCCGGAAGAATAGGTGCGCAGCTCATCCAGTTCCCTGCCCTGCAGCCCCATGCGCTTCATCAGAGATTTGAATTGGGCCACATCTACCGTCAATCCGCGGATGCGGGCAAAGAATTTATAGTTTTCGAAAGCAGTCAGCTGATTATAAAGCTGCAGGTAGGGGCCCACCAGGCCGATGTGGGGATACAGCTTTTCCGTGGAAAGTGCTTGCTCGTTCCGCAGATAAGTTACCTGTCCGGCGCTGGGCTGGTTCAGACGGCTGAGAATACGGATCAGGGTGGTTTTACCGGAACCGTTGGGGCCGGTCAGTACCACCGAGCTGCCGCTTTCCACCTGAAAAGAAATATCTTCAAACACCGTGCGCTGATTAAACTGCCGGGATACCTGCTTGCATACAATTTTCCACATAGACACTTTTTTTTAATTCTTCATTCACTAAAAAATTAGCCAAAAATATAAAGATAAAGGAAGGAATTTTAAACCGGATAAATATTTAGCCCAGGAATGTAAAAGCTGTGCTTGTTGGCAGCGGGAGCTTTTAAAAGGTTCAAAGCATCCGCAAATGGATTACCCTTCGACCCGGCTCAGGGTGACACGGTTTGTTTTAGCGACATTCTGCAATCCGAAGTCTGCAATCTGCAATCTCAGCCTGACCTAATCAAATCCCAATTATCACTTTTTTATCACACGGGAACCTTCGTTTACCGGCAGGATTAAATTATTCAATTTGTTTGCTGGAAATAAACGGTTGAAAATAAATCAGTACCCTATTTTTCTCTTGAGTTAAAAATGTTTATTGTTATATTAAACACAAACTACGATATCAGGGACGCATTTATCGCCTATTAGTTACCAGCCTAAATCACCCGATCTAAAAATCAGGAGTAATATATACGCTTTGCTACCGCGCAGCCTAACCAGGTAAGTTAAACAATAAGGAGGGTATTATGCGTGGTAATCCTTTGAGGGAGTTCATCCCAGACGATCTGTTTTATAAACTTAAAGCCAAAGGTTTTCTGAATGACCGGGCGATAAGGGATTATTATATGAAACAGCGCTTCGAAGTGTTGAAGAAGAATCATCCGCCCAAGGAGATTTTTGTCATGCTGCAGCGCGAGTTCCCCTATCTCTCTGTTGATACCGTGCGAAAAATTATTTATTCGCGCAACGGATTCGAATACATTTCCAGCTTTCAGTAATCCTTTGAAGTGCGGATTTGTTTTATTTGTTTGCTGCAGCAGGATTTAACCCCTGACCAATTGGGAAATCTCGCGGGCGGCCCGATCTGCCGCCCCGGGAGGACCCAATAATTCACGGATATGCTTCAGTTCCTGCCGGACCTGTTTCTGATAATTTCTATTTTCCAGATATTTCTGCAATTCACCCGCAAAATTTTCGGCTGTCATTGCGTCTTGAATTAATTCCGGCACTACGGTTTTACCGCTGACAATATTGGCCAGTGCGATATTTTTGATTTTAACCAGCCGCCGCGCCATAAAATAGGTAAATCCTGATACCCGATACCCCACAACCATCGGGGTCTGCAGATATCCGGTTTCCAGAGTAGCAGTGCCGCTGGCCACCATAGCCAGATGTGCATACTTCATTAAATGATGGGTATCGTGATCCGCAATTTTTATATCGGGATAAGATTCCAGAATAGGACGGTATAGGGAAATCGGCTGTGATCCCGCTTTTCCCAGTACCCATTCAAAACCGCGGTGGTCAGGAACCAGGCGGCTGGCGGCAGCCATTTCCGGCAGCAGGCTGCGGATTTCATTTGCCCGGGAACCCGGCAGAAGGGCAATAATGGGTTTATCCGGGCTCAGATTATGCTTTTCCCGGAATTCAGCTTCCGTAAGGGAAAGATTAATTTCATCCACCAGCGGATGCCCCACAAATCGGGCATCAATCCCGTGCTGCCGGTAAAATTCTTCTTCAAATTTGAAAATAACCAGCGGCAGGTCCACATAGCGGCGGATTTTTTCCACCCGCTTCTGCCCCCAGGCCCAGAGTTGCGGACAGATATAATAAACCACCGGAATATTCAGCGCTTTGGCAACTTTGGCCAGCCGCAGATTCAAACCGGGATAATCCACCAGAATTAGCGCTGCCGGTTTTTCCCGCCGCATCCATTCCTTCAGGTGATGAAATACTTTGAATATAAACGGCAGATGTTTGACCACTTCCGCAAGGCCCAGAAAGGCCATTTGCTCAATATGATAAAGCAGGTGCATATCCTGCGCCTGCATTTCGTTGCCGCCAATACCGTAGAACTGATAGCCGGGCAGGTCCTGCTTTAAGAAACGCAGCAGGTCGGCGGCATGGCGGTCTCCGGACTGCTC
>JBAPTX010000374.1:0-3329 GCA_049282375.1 Calditrichia bacterium | reverse complement strand
GCCCCGAACTTGCTGAAAATAATCACTGAGTACGCCGCCAGAATTCCGCCTATAAAACCGCTGGGATAATACACGGCCATTTTTCCGTAACTCTGCAGAGCGGCCGGTAACGCCAGCACCACAGAAGCAAAAATTGCCCAGGAAACCAGCAGCAGTGTGAACCGCCGCAGATCGCATAACGGGCGGGAAATCAGAAAATAAATGCCATATAAAAATATCAGAAACGGCAGCACCAGAACCGGATATCCCAGCGTCCACTGAAACAGCGGTGCGGCTACTGTGGCGCCAAACTGCCCCAGCCAGTTCTGCACCTGGTAGTGATTGTTTTCCTGCAGAATTCCCACCGGATCGCTCTGCCGGTAGGAAATAATGGAAAGGAACAACACCAGGCCCAGCGCCAGCAGCAGCAACCCGGCGACTTCCCGCCGAACCAGCGGATTGGATTTGCCTTTAGAGCGCGTTCCCTTCCGGCTTGCTTCATTTGCAGGTTTTTTATTGGACTGGTATTTCATAGTACTTTTTTTATTATCCGCACGGAATATAAGACATGCTGTCCGTTAATTCAAACATCCTTCAGTGCGGACTGTATCCGTCAGGTCTGTTAAAAAACGGATCCTGAAAATTCGGCTTTTTGTTCTGCTTTCATTCACCCGGCGTTTACACAAAGGGTGTTTTTACAATTTCCGCCGGAGCGGTCCGTTTCCCTGCAGAAATTTCTATTTCCGTTCCGGTTTCGCTGTTTTCCGCCGTTACATAGCCCAGCCCGATATTTTTCTCGAGAACAGGGGAATAGCATCCGCTGGTGACAAAGCCGATTTCCTGCCCGTCTTTCATAATTTTATAATGATGCCGGGGAATCAGTTTACCTTCTACAACAAATCCCACCAGCTTCCGGCTCAGCCCCTCTTCCTTTACCTTCAGCAGCGGCTCGCGGCCGATGAAATCCCCTTTTTTCAATTTGGTTATCCAGCCCAGCCCCGCTTCCAGCGGATTGGTTTTTTCATCAATATCGTTGCCGTACAGGCAGTATTTCTTTTCCAGGCGCAGGGTATCGCGGGCCCCAAGCCCTATGGGCATGATGTCGAACTCTTCACCGGCCTCGAATACGGCTTTCCAGACCTGTTCCGAATACTGGCGGTCAAAATACAGTTCAAATCCCAGTTCGCCGGTATAACCGGTGCGGGAAATAATCATCTCTACGCCGGCCAGTTCTCCTACCCGGAACCAGTAGAACTGAATTTCGGAGAGGTTAACTTCGGTGAGTTTCTGCAGGGTGGCTTCGGCATCGGGTCCCTGAACAGCTAACTGCGTCACCTGTTCGCTGATATTTGTTATCTCCACACTTTCTCCGGCATTCTGCATAATCCAGCGATAATCCTTTTCCAGATTAGAAGCATTGACCACCAGCAGGTAATGGTCTTCGAAGCGGTACACAATTAAATCGTCCACAATGCCGCCGTCGGGATAGCACATGGCGGTGTACTGGGCCTGGTTCACTTCCAGATTTGCCGCATTGTTTACGGTAATCTTATTGACGAATTCAAGGGCTTCAGGCCCGCGCACTTCTATTTCGCCCATATGGGAAACATCGAAAACACCAACGGCCCGGCGCACCTGTTTATGTTCTTCGATCATGCCTGAATACTGCACCGGCATCAGGTATCCGGCAAACTCCACCATTTTTCCGCCTGCCTGAACGTGAAGGTCATACAGTCCGGTCTTTTTCACTGACATAAAATTCTCCTTTTTTCTGGTTGGAATGCTCCAGTTCTGACTTCAGCCGGGACAGATACTGGTAAAATACCAGCACTGATCCAGCGGAAGAAATTAAAAACAATGTTCCGCCATGCACAAGGGCTATGGTAATATTGGTGATGAACAGCGCGGTTAATCCCGCAATGATGTATTTCCGGGTAAACAGATACAGCAGGCCGAAGACAATCCACCAGAGCGCCACCATATACGGCGCCAGGTAAAGAAACACACCGGCAAGCGCCGCCATGCCGCGGCCTCCTTTTCCTTTCAGCCAAACCGGATAAATATGCCCGGCCAGAACGGCCAGCACCGGAAAAAGCAGCAGGGTGCCGTTTATATAACGGGAACTAAGCCAGACCGCCAGAAATGCTTTTCCGGTATCCAACAGCAATACAATTAATGCAAGCGGGATTGAGCGGGTTACCCGTAGAAAATTCAGGGTACCCACATTGCCGCTGCCCTGCTGGCGGATGTCCCGCCGGAAACGGAACTGATTGATCAGCCAGGCTGTGGGAAAACTGCCCAGTAAATAAGCCAATATAATAAGTACCAGAATCATTCGCCTGCCGCTGTTTTAACCGGCGGAAATTTGTCAGGCAGGGGCATGAGAATCAAGGAAAATTATAAAAGGAGAATATCCAAACCGGCGGGTAATCCGTAAAGCGGCAGACTTTTTCTGCATGGCTGCAGCCCCCTTCATAATTTTTGAATTCACCTGCAATCAAAGTTGAAACAATCACGAATTCAATTTGTAAAGCGGCAAATTTTCTGGAAATACAAACTAATTTCCAAAAACCTGGAACTCAAAATCCGGTTATTCTTAAATAGTTATGAACAGCAAGCTTAAATGAAAAATATTGTTTTTTATAAATTCTAAACAGGATGATGGGAAAAATGGCGAAGGATCAATTCAGAACGATTCAGCCTTTTGTGATTGTGGCGGACATGCGTACCGGCTCTACCATGCTGGCCCACTCGCTGAACCGGCATCCGCAAATCCGCTGCCTGGGAGAAATTTTTCATCAGCAGGATTTTACCGACAATCAGCTTTCCGAGGCAAACCGGCACCGGCTGCCGCCGGGGAAAATACTGCAGCATATTTTTAGGAGCAGAAAAAATATTAAAGCTGCAGGCTTCCGCGCTATGATTTTTCTGCCGGAAAAATCGCGTCCGCATTGGATTAGCGCCTGGCAGCGGTTACGGGAACAGAAAAATCTGAAGGTGATTTACCTGAAACGCGGCAACAAACTGGCCTGGTATGCCTCCGTACAAATTTCCCAGAAATTGAATCGTTACCATCCCTCTCAAAACGATCCGGTTTTAAAACCGGCAAACCGTCCCAGTCTGCAGATAAGTCCGGGTGTTTTCGACAATTGGGTCCGCCGGCGGGAACTCCTGTACAATCGCAGGCGCAAGCAGCTCCGGGGGCACCCCTCGCTGGAAGTGCGGTATGAAAACCTGACCGCCGACTGGAAGGCACAATTCGGGCGGATTCAGCGTTTTCTGGGAGTCGCTCCAAAACAGATTCCGGATGCCAAATACAAGCAGGAAAAGAGGCCGTTGAACGATATCGT
>JBAPTX010000373.1:0-3841 GCA_049282375.1 Calditrichia bacterium | reverse complement strand
TGTCTGACCTTTCAAAAAGCCGGCGGTAAGTAAAATTTTAAACTGAAGCCGGTATTTCTGATTTGCTTCTTTAAGCCACGACTGCGCAAGTGGCAAATAAGCTTTCAAATCCATTTGTAAAATACATTCCCTGAGTTCACTGCCCGAATGCTTCCCCTACATTTTTTGTTCTGCTACCCGCAGTGATTTGAATGATGGGTAAGCGCACTTCATTCCAATTTTATTTCCGCTTGACTCCTTGTAAATTTTTTGTATATTTTTGGCACTTAAAATATGAGTTTGCTAATTTTAGGACGTAAGTAAATATATTTCAATAAATTACAATAATTAACTTCAGGAGGTGTTATGAAGCTCAGACCCTTAGCAGATCGTATAGTTGTAAAACCGGTGCAGGAAGATGATAAAACGCCCGGCGGCATCATACTTCCCGATACTGCCAAAGAAAAACCCATGAAGGGTGAAGTAGTAGCGGTTGGATTGGGAAAAACCAGTGATAAAGGTGACCGGATTGAAATGGATGTAAAAGTTGGGGATACCGTAATCTACGGAAAGTACTCCGGCACTGAGTTTAAAATGGAAGATGTCGAATATCTGATCCTGCGGGAAAGTGATGTTCTGGCAATTGTGGAATAAGAAAATATAAAAGGAGGAATAACATGGCTAAAATAATCGAGTATAGTTCCGAGGCGCGGGCTAAATTGAGAAAAGGCGTGGATCAGTTGGCCGGTGCCGTAAAGGTTACCCTGGGACCCAAAGGGCGCAATGTGGTAATCGACAAAAAATTCGGCGCTCCCACTGTTACAAAAGACGGTGTTACCGTGGCGAAGGAAATTGAACTGGAAGATCCCATGGAAAATATGGGCGCCCAGATGGTGAAAGAAGTGGCTTCCAAAACCAGTGATGATGCCGGTGACGGAACGACAACTGCCACTGTTCTGGCTCAGGCCATTTTTACTGAAGGTTTGAAGAACGTGACCGCCGGCGCCAATCCCACTGAGATTAAGCGCGGGATCGAAGATGCGGTAAAAACTGTTGTGGATGAACTGAAAAAAATAAGCAAACCCATTGAAGGGAAAAACCAGATTGCCCAGGTCGGGGCAATCTCCGCCAATAACGATTCCGCTATCGGCGAATTGCTGGCAAATGCCATGGAAAAAGTCGGCAACGAAGGTGTGATCACTGTAGAAGAAGCCAAATCAATGGAAACCACCCTGGATGTGGTAGAAGGTATGCAGTTCGACCGCGGTTATCTTTCTCCCTATTTCGTAACCGATACCGAAAATATGGAAGCGGTTATGGAAGACGCGCTTATTTTGATTTATGATAAGAAAATCTCCAACATGAAAGATCTGCTGCCTGTATTGGAAAAAGTAGCCCAAACCGGCAAACCGATGCTGATTGTTGCAGAAGATATTGAAGGTGAAGCTCTGGCAACACTGGTGGTGAATAAAATTCGCGGTACCTTGAAAGTCTGCGCAGTTAAAGCACCCGGTTTCGGCGACCGCCGTAAAGCAATGCTGGAAGATATCGCCATTCTTACCGGCGGTAATCTGATTAGCGAAGAAACCGGTTTCAAACTGGAAAATGCGACCCTGAGTGATCTGGGAAGCGCCAAACGCGTTGTGGTTGACAAAGAAAATACAACGATTGTGGAAGGAACCGGGAAAACCGAAGATATAAAAGGCCGTATTGGCCAGATTAAACGGCAAATCGAAAACACCTCTTCCGATTACGATCGTGAAAAACTGCAGGAACGTCTGGCGAAGCTGGCCGGTGGTGTCGCGGTAATCAAAATTGGTGCTGCCACTGAAGTGGAAATGAAAGAAAAGAAAGCCCGTGTGGAAGACGCTTTGCATGCAACACGTGCTGCCGTTGAAGAAGGCATTGTGTCCGGCGGCGGTGTGGCTTATCTGCGCGCCCTGCCTGCACTCGAAAAACTGCAGCTCGAGGGTGACCGCATGATCGGTGTTAATATCGTTCGTCGCGCACTGGAAGAGCCGATTCGCCAGATCGTGAATAATACCGGTCTGGAAGGTTCAGTTGTTGTGGAAAAAGTGAAAGCCGGTAAGGATAATTACGGGTTCAATGCCGCTACTGAAAAATATGAAGATGATATGCTGAAGGCCGGCATCATCGATCCCACAAAAGTATCCCGCACAGCAATCGAAAATGCCTCCTCAGTAGCTGCACTGCTGCTGATGACGGAAGCATTGATTACTGAGAAGGAAGAAGAAGAGCAGAATATGCCGCAAATGCCTCCCGGTGGCGGAATGGGCGGTATGTACTAAAAGCAGATTTTTTCTGCAACCTGAAGCCTCCGCTGTTTGGCGGGGGCTTTTTTTTTGATGTAAATTTTTATTAAATGAAAAATTCTTCGTTTACAAATCTCATTGTTGCCGCCCATCTTTTCGGTTGATACAACTGCTGATTCACTATAAATTTAAAGACGTTCTATAATAAAGGCCCGTTTATGTCCGTTGAACAACCACAGAAGAAATTGACAATTCCCGAGATAATAGAATACAAATCCCGCGGCGAAAAAATTGCCGCCCTTACCGCTTACGATTTTCTGATGGCGGAAATGCTCGATCAGGCAGGCATGGATATTATTCTGATCGGCGATTCCGCAGCGATGGTAATCGGGGGCTTCCCCACGACTTTGCAAATTGGAATGGAGCAGATGCTGTATCATTCGGAAATTGTAGCCCGTGCTGTTAAACATGCTCTTGTGGTTGCAGATATGCCGTTTCTTTCTTTTCAGGTTTCTGAAGAAAAGGCCATAGAAAATGCCGGCCGTTTTCTTCATGAAACCCGTGTAGAAGCAGTAAAAATAGAAGGCGGTGAGCAGATTATTCCTTTAGTCCGTAAAATGACAGCATTCGGCATCCCTGTAATGGGGCATTTGGGATTGACGCCTCAATCTATTCGTCAGTTCGGAAGTTACAAACTTCAGGGCAAAGATCCGGAAATGGCCCGGCGAATGGTGGAAAATGCCAAAGCGCTGGAGCAGGCGGGGGCTTTTTCAATTGTACTGGAAAAGATACCGGCCTCACTGGCTGAGGAAATTACCACATTGCTGAAAATCCCGACCATTGGTATCGGAGCGGGGCCCGGCTGCGACGGCCAGATCTTAGTCAGTCATGAAATGCTGGGAATTTTTGATAAATTTAAACCCAGGTTTGTACGGCGCTATGCGGAACTGGGTTCAGAAATGCGTGATGCTTTTGGCCGGTTTCTTAAGGATGTCAAAAAAGGGAATTTCCCTGACGATTCGGAATCTTTTAGTTAAATGGAGTTTACAAGGAGTGGGTGACTGCCGAAAAGGAGAGATTGTTCATGAAGGTTATTGAAGATGTCATGGAGATGCAGCAATTTTCTGAAAACCTCCGCAGGGAAGGTAAAAAGATTGCGCTTGTCCCTACAATGGGATATCTGCATGAAGGGCATCTCAGTCTTTTCCGGAGGGCAAGGGATAAAGCGGATGTATTGGTGGTGAGCATATTCGTTAATCCTGCCCAATTCGGGCCTACAGAAGATTTTGAAAAATACCCGAGAGATTTTGAGCGGGATAGTCAATTATGCGAGCAGGAAAACGTAGATATCATTTTTAATCCCGCAGCAGAACAGATGTATTCGGAAAATCATTTAACCAAAATTCATGTGGAAAAACTGACTGCCACCATGTGCGGTCTTTCCCGCCCCGGGCATTTTCAGGGTGTCGTTACCGTTGTTGCCAAACTGTTTAATATTGTAAAGCCTCATGTGGCGTGGTTTGGAGAAAAGGATTACCAGCAGTTTCGTATTATTTATCAGATGGTATGCGATTTGAATATGGATGCGC
>JBAPTX010000372.1:0-2282 GCA_049282375.1 Calditrichia bacterium | reverse complement strand
ATTATACCGCTCATGACTTTCTCCAAAAAAATAAATTCTTCGTTCTCAGGTTTTAATTTCGATATCCACACCGGAAGGCAGTTCCAGCTTCATCAACTGATCAATCGTTTTGCTGGTGGCATTGTGAATATCTATCAACCGTTTATGAACACGCATTTCAAACTGCTCACGAGACTTTTTATCCACGTGAGGGGAACGCAGCACTGTGTACAAACTGCGTTTGGTGGGCAACGGGATGGGTCCGGATATCAGGGCGCCGGTTGCCTTGGCCGTGGTGATTATTTTTTCTGACGATTTATCAATTAGATGATAATCGTATGCCTTCAATTTTATGCGAATACTCTGTCCAGGCACAATTATACCCTCTTCTTATTTCTTGCCGTGAATTTTCTCTATAATTTCATCCGCGATACTTTGCGGCATCATATCATAATGATCGAACTGCATGGTATAGACCGCCCGCCCCTGTGTCAGGGACCGCAGCGAAGTGGCATAGCCGAACATTTCGCTCAGCGGCACGTAACTTTCCACCACCTGGGCGTCTTTTCGCGGAAGAATACCGGTCACTTTTCCGCGGCGGGAATTCAAATCGCCGATTACATCACCCAGATACTCTTCCGGCACAACAACTTCAACTTCCATTATAGGCTCAAGCAAGACGGCGCCGGTCTTTTCCATGGCCTGGCGGGTCCCCATTGAACCGGCAATTCGAAATGCCATTTCACTGCTGTCCACATCGTGGTAGGAACCGTCCACCAGGGCGACTTTTACATCGACTACCGGATACCCGGCCAAAACACCATTTTTTAAAGCGTCTTCCACACCCTGCTTGACGGAGGAGATGTATTCTTTGGGCACCACACCGCCTACAATCTTGTTTTCAAACTCGAATCCTTCGCCTTTATCATTGGGTTCAACTTCCAAAACCACGTGCCCGTACTGGCCGCGGCCGCCGCTCTGACGAATGAATTTCCCTTCCTGCTTAATGGCTTTGGAAATGGTTTCTTTATAGGCCACCTGCGGTTTCCCAACCCGTGCATCCACTTTGAATTCCCTGAGCAGGCGGTCCACAATAATTTCCAGATGCAATTCTCCCATGCCGTTAATCAGGGTTTGACCGGTTTCCTCATCGGTATTGACGCGGAAAGTCGGATCCTCATCGCTCAGCTTTGTTAAAGCGGTGCCGAGTTTTTCCTGGTCAGCTTTTGATTTGGGTTCAATTGAAACCTTAATAACCGGCTCGGGGAAATGCATGGATTCCAGAATAATGGGTTTATCCTGCTGAGCAAGAGAATGCCCCGTCTGTGTAAACTTAAATCCAACCGCTGCTGCAATATCACCGGTCGCGACTTGCTCCACATCTTCGCGGTGATTAGAATGCATTTTTAAAATACGGCCCAGACGCTCGCGTTTTTCCGAATTGGGATTATATACATAGGTGCCGACCTTGGCGATACCGGAATAAACACGGAAGTAGGTTAATTTTCCGACATAGGGGTCGGAGGTAATTTTGAAAGCAAGCGCTGCAAAGGGTTCCTCATCATCCGGTTTCCGGGCTACTTCTTTTTCCGTGCGGGGATCAATTCCCTTTACCGGCGGCACATCCTGTGGCGAAGGAAGATAATCGATAACAGCATCCAGCAGCCGCTGCACACCCTTATTTTTAAATGCCGAACCCAACAATACTGGAACAATGTCGTTTTTGAGAGCGCCGGTCCTAATGGCTGCCTTTACATCATCCGGGCTGATCTCGCCGCCTTCAAGATAGGTTTCCATCAACTGGTCATCATACTCGGCCGCCGCTTCCAGGAGATAGGTGCGGTACTCTTTTACTTTAGACTGTAAATCGCGGGGGATATCCTGCTCGACCCAGCGTGAGCCCAGGGACGATTCATCGTAAACAACCGCTTTCATTTTTACCAAATCAACCAGACCGGTAAACAAATCGCCTTCCCCAAGGGGAATCTGCAGGGCAACCGGACGCGCACTCAGCCGCACTTTCAGCATTTCCAGCACGTGATAAAAATCGGCGCCGATGCGGTCCATTTTATTGACAAAAGCAATGCGCGGCACCTGATACTTATCCGCCTGCCGCCAGACGGTTTCCGACTGGGGTTCAACGCCCCCCACCGCACAGAACAGGGCCACGGCGCCATCCAGCACCCGCAGGGATCGTTCCACCTCAGCGGTAAAGTCCACATGCCCCGGCGTATCAATAATATTAATATTATGATCGTTCCAACTGCAGGTTGTCGCAGCGGAAGTAATGGTAATACCCCGCT
>JBAPTX010000371.1:0-1934 GCA_049282375.1 Calditrichia bacterium | reverse complement strand
CCACATATAGAGGGGCAGCATTTTTACACGCTCATAACTGGAAAGCCGGAAACGCATATCGCTTAAAATAGTATGCCATTTATCCAGGCACAGATAATTTCCTTTTCCCTTCAGCAAAACCGTTTTGAATTTATCTTTCAGGACGCTGTACAGAATGGGCAGGTCTTTAAAAAACAGTTGTTCCTGCAAATTCTTGGTATTTGTGCTGATCACCACCCGCCCGAACGGCCCGTAATTCCGTATGCTCCATTTAATTGCCGGAAGCAGATAAGCCATGGATTTTCCGGTGCCGGTACCCGCCTCCGCTACTAAAAATTGATCGTTGTTAAAGGCATTTGCGGTTTGACGGGCCATCTCCATTTGGGAGACACGGGATTCGAAGGTTTTAAATTCTTTCTGCAGGGTACCGCCTTCAGCGAAAAAATCAGCCATTTCATTTTCGTCAATGGGCTCAACCTGCAGACGACCGCTTTCGGGCGTATCCTCTTCTCCTAAAATATTGTAGTAGTCTGCCGTATAAACAAATGTGGACCTGTCAAATTGTACCGGGAAATGGTATTTGCCGCTTGCCAGCATTTGCTGCAGATGAAAGAAAAAGGTTTTCAGCGGTTCATCGGTCGGATCAAGAATTTCTAATATCTGCCTGACTTCCCGGAATTCTGTAGTGAGGGAATGCTCCACCAGGCGCAAGAATATTTCCCCGGCAGTTTCGGCATCGGGCAGAGCGCGGTGGCTGCTTTCGGGATGAATATCAAAGTAGGCTGCCAGGCTTTTCAGGCTGAACGAGGTTAAAAACGGCAGGTAAATTTTAGCCAGTAAAAGTGTATCATGTAAATTATTATTAAATATCAGGAAAGATTTTATAATTTCGTCGGTGAAAAAGGGCTGCCGTAAGCGGCGGCAATGGTATTCCAAAAAGGGAATGTCAAAATTGATGTTGTGGGCAACTATGGGATCCTCACCAACAAACGTCAGGAACTGCTCCATCGTATCCTTCCAGGCATTGCAGGATTCTACCATGGAATTGGAGATGCCGGTAATCCGGGTGATCTCTTCCGGAATGGCCCGGGCAGGCCGGATCAACTGATTAAACGTTTCTGCAGGTTCTCCATCAACAAACCGAACCGCACCCACTTCGATAATTTCCGAATGGTGATAATCCAGCCCGGTGGTTTCGATGTCAATGGCCACAAAACGGGTAAGATGGAGCTGATATAAAATTTCCGGCGCGATGCTCATTTGGTCTTCTGTTTCATTTCAAAAAAGGTAAGGAAAACAGATGATTAGTGCCATATAAAAGCCAAAAAAAATGGCGTCCGGAAAATTTTCGGGACGCCATCAATCCTGATAAATACTCAGTCAGATGTCATTTGCGGCCAGCATTGGTTTATGATGGAGTACACCCTGACTGGCCAGTTCGCCGCGGTTTACTTCCACAGTTTTTATAGCGCCGGACCGGAAGTATTCCTTCAGAGCCTCCGTTGCCACCCAGGGATCCACCGTTTCCCCGCAGGTAAAAACATCCACGGCCGCATAACCATATTCAGGCCAGGTGTGAATGGCCAGATGGGATTCGGCAATTACTACAACACCACTCACCCCATGTGGATTAAAAGTATGAAAAACGGAATTTACTATAGTCGCGCCGCATTCAATGGCTGCCCGTTTCATATAATTCTCAACCCGCTGAACATCGTTCAGGGCTTCTTTATCACAGTCAAAAAATTCCGCCAAGATGTGTCTTCCCAATGCATTCATTTGCATTCCTCCCGCTGAATATATTCCCTTCAGGGAACCATTCTTTTTTTAATAATTGACAAATAAAACTTCTGCTTCTTTCAGGGACAGATTTTTTATGGAATACTGATTATCAAAGAAAATATAAAAACAGTCCCCCCGGTTTACATTTCGTTTTTCATCATTGATCTGCAATT
>JBAPTX010000370.1:0-2301 GCA_049282375.1 Calditrichia bacterium | reverse complement strand
GTTATAGCGGTTGTGCGGACCGCGAAGCCGATAATCTTGCAGATGAATGCGTTTTTCTTCCCCGTTTTGCCGGAGGACAATTGCATCGTCCTCCCAGTAAGCGCCTTCCCCTGCATGCGGTGCAAGGCTGAATCGCAGCTTGCGGGGAAGTGAATCCTCCAGCCGGCGGTTCAGAACTTCATCATCGCTGTTATAAATCAGCAGATCATCCGCCCGCATGTTTTTCAGGATATTCAGTTTTGCAGCGGCATAAGCTTCGAAATCGGGATAACGGTCCAGATGGTTTGCTGTCAGATTCATCAGGACGGCGATTCGGGGACGAAAGCTGTAAATCGTTTCAAGCTGAAAACTGCTCAATTCCAGTACGGCAACACCGGACTCACTGCTGTGCTGAACAAGTTCGGCAAAAGGCTTCCCGATATTTCCCGCCACAATGGTATCGCTGTACTTGGCACATAATATTTCGCCGGCAAGGGTTGTTGTCGTGGTTTTGCCGTTGGAACCGGTTATGGCTGCTATTTCCGAGCGGCAGAACCAGGAGGCAACTTCAATTTCTCCGGTGATGGTAATATTTCTCTCCTGCGCTTTCTGCAGAATGGGAATGCTCAGCGGTATGCCGGGGCTGATGCAGATCAGATCCGCCTGCAGCACCGCTTCGCTGTGACCGCCGCTTTCAACTTCAACCGAAAGTTGCCGCAAATCCGCCAGAGGCAGGTTCAATTCTGATTCAGGACGGGTGTCACTGAGCAGCACCGCGGCGCCGGACTCGGCCAGTAATCTGGCCACCGCCACGCCGCTTCTGGCCGCCCCAAGGACCGCAACCCGCGCATGTTTTAGCTGCTCCCTGTTCTTCCGCCGTTCAGTACCGATTCTCATCCGTTACCTGACCTTAAATGTGGTGAGGGTTAAAAGAGCAAGCAGAATGCCTACAATCCAGAACCGCGTTACCACTTTTGCCTCGTGCCATCCTTTTAATTCGAAATGATGATGCAGCGGCGCCATTTTCAGCAACCGGCGCCCTTCCCCGTAGCGTTTCCGGGTATATTTAAAATAGCTGGTTTGCAAAATTACAGACAGCGCTTCTGCGACAAAGACCCCGCCGATCAGCAGCAGCAGAATTTCTTTTTTAATAAGAACCGCAGCGGTGCCAATGGTGCTGCCCAGGGCCAGCGCCCCGGTATCGCCCATAAACACCTGTGCGGGATAGGCATTATACCAGAGGAACCCCATAGTAGCCCCCATCACCGCCAGACAGTACACCGTCAGTTCCCCGCTGCCCGGCAGGTAAATTATATTTAAATAATTGCTGAAATTAATATTTCCGGTAACATAAGCCATGCCGCCAAAAGCCAGGACTGCAACTGCAACCAGCCCCGTTGCCAGCCCGTCCAATCCGTCAGTCAGATTGACCGCATTGGAAGTGCCGGTAATCACCAGCACCACGATGGGGATATACAGCCAACTGAAATCGACCTCCAGATTTTTGAAAAAAGGCATACTGGTGTTACTGTTGATCCCTTCCAGAATAAACCTCTGATTAAAAAATATCATTGCTCCGATAAAAAGGCCCAGAATAATCTGCCCGGTTAATTTATATTTAGCGACCAAACCCTTCTTTTTCTTTTTTACCGTTTTCAGATAATCATCTATAAACCCGACCCAGCCCATCCAGAGCGTGCTGATAAAAATAAGCTGAACATAAAAATTGCTGAGGCGCGCCCACAGCACCACCCCGATAATAACGCCGGCAAGGATAATTGCCCCGCCCATTGTCGGCGTTCCTGCCTTTTGCAGATGGGTTTGCGGTCCGTCCTTGCGGATTTCTTCCCCGATTTGCTTTTGCTGCAGCTTACGGATAATGCGGGGTCCGATGATCAGGCTGAACAACAGCGCGGTGATTGCCGCCAGCGCCGCCCGCACCGTTATGTAGCGGAAGAGATTGAATCCGAAATAGACATCTTTAAACTGATATAACAGGTCAGCCAGCATAATTATCTCCGCTCCGGCAGATAGGTTAAAATTTTTTCCATTGCCATTCCGCGTGACCCTTTCAGCAGCAGGGCATCTCCCTTCTGTAAACGGCTGTCCAACTCCGCTGCCAGTTTTTTGTGATCATCAAAATAGGCGGCATACATGGAGCTCCCCGCCTTTTTCAAACTTTCCACAATGTGACGGCTGAAAGGACCGAACACCAGCACGCCGGAGAGCAGTTTATCCGCCAGAAAAATGCCGATTTGGCGATGTGCCTCTTCACTGAATTGACCCAACTCCAACATGTCGCCCAGCACCGCAAAACGCTTT
>JBAPTX010000369.1:0-9278 GCA_049282375.1 Calditrichia bacterium | reverse complement strand
TTCAGGCATAGGTAAAGGGAGAAATCATTTTTATTTACGCTCAGGCGGGTACCGCCCGGGTGTTGAGCCGTTCTTTCTGATCCTCTATCCGCAGTTCCTCGATTAAGAGGTCCAAATCGCCTTCCATAATTTCGTTCAGACGGTAAAGGGTTAAATTGATGCGGTGGTCGGAAACCCGGCTCTGGGGATAATTATAGGTTCGGATTTTTTCGCTGCGGTCTCCGGAGCGAATCATGGACCGGCGCTGGGTTGAAAGCGCTTCCTGTTGTTTGCGCATTTCAATATCATAAATTCTTGCTTTCAGCACCTTCATTGCCTTTGCTTTGTTTTTATGCTGTGATTTTTCATCCTGGCAGGTGGCCATTACACCGGTGGGAATATGCACAATGCGCACTGCAGAATCGGTGGTGTTCACATGCTGACCGCCGTGGCCGGAGGCACGGTAAACATCCACCCTCAGATCATTTGGATCGATTTGAATATCCACATCTTCAACTTCCGGCAGCACCACCACCGAGGCAGCAGAAGTATGAATACGACCCTGAGTTTCGGTATCCGGCACCCGCTGAACCCGGTGGACCCCGCTTTCGTACTTCAATGTTCCGTAAACGTTTTTGCCGGTAATAGAAAAAATCACTTCTTTAAATCCGCCGCGCTCGGCATAATTCGCATCCAGCACCTCGGTTTTCCAGCCCTGTTTTTCAACATATTTCAGATACATGCGGTAAAGATCTCCTGCAAAAATACCGGCTTCGTCTCCGCCGGTGCCGGCACGGATTTCCATTACCACATTTTTTTTATCCGTGGGATCGGGCGGCACCATCAGAAGGCGCAGTTTTTTTTCCAGAAATTCCGCTTGTTCCTCCAGTTGCGCCAGCTCTTCCCGGGCCAGTTCCACCATCTCTTCGTCGGTTTCATCTTCCAGCATCTGGGTGGTCTGCAAAATTTGCCGGGTAACCTGAAGATATTCCCGTCCTTTCTTCACAACCGGCTCCAGATCGGAATATTCCTTAGCCAGACGGGCATATTTTTCGTGATCACCGGCGACTTCCGGCCGGCTCATCTTTTCACCAATTTCTTTATAGTGATCAATTATTTTTTCAATTTGTTCAGTCATTTTCGGTGCACGCTTTTTATTTTACTGCAACCGTTGCAGGGGCAGCCGCCAGGTCTTCTGCCGGAATGGGCGCAAGCAAATGTTCATAAGCTTCACCACGGGCAGCTTTCAGTGCGACAATGGCAACTTCCAGCATACTGTCATCCGGTTCCTGCGTGGTAATGCGCTGCAATGCCAGTCCGGGTGCGATAAAGAATTTGACAACAGGGTGATCCGGATTTTTTGCTGATGCTTTTATAACCTCATAGGATAAACCGGCTACCAGCGGAACCAGCGGCAAGTGGGTACCCACCCGGATCAAAAATGAAATATGTCCCAGCATGTTCATCACAAAGGCATCCAGAAAGCTGAAAAACACCAGGCTGACCAGCATTACCATCACCAGAAAACTGGTGCCGCAGCGCGGATGAAGTGTAGTGTAACCCCTGGCGGAGTCCACCGATAACTGTTCGCCGGATTCAAAAGCATAGATGGTTTTATGCTCCGCCCCGTGATAGCGGAAGAGACGGTGGACATCCTTCATGCGCGAGATGATAAGGATATAACTGAGAAATAAAAAAATACGGATTGCACCGGCAACAAGATTAAAGGCAAATGCGTCTTTTTCAATATTGAAAAGATAAGTGGTTGCAAACAGCGGCAGCACAAAGAAAAGTGAAAGACCAATAACCAGTGCCACTGTCACCGTAAAGAAAGCGGAAAAAGTGCTCATTCCGGATTTTTCTTTTTTCCGTTTGCGTTTCTTCTTTTCCTTCTCACTGGCCTCGGCATCCTTCATGGCAACATCCGCAGAAAAATTCAGATGCTTTATTCCCAGGATCATTACCTCGATCAGGGTAACTGCACCGCGCAGTACGGGAATATTCATCCAGCTTTTTTTCTGAATGAGAGACTGATATTCGTGAACTTTGAGTTCGATTTCACCATTCTGACGGCGCACTGCAGTGGCAACCCGTTCCGGAGAGCGCATCATCACCCCTTCAATAACCGCCTGTCCGCCAACCGGCATAATTTTTTCTTCATTATCTATTTCTTTATTCAAATGGGACATACGCACCTTGCATTTTTAAAATATATTCGGTTTAAATTAAAAATTCTTCATGCAATATAGTGATTTAACAGGGATTTGTTCCCGCCAAAACAAATAAAAAACGGAATGCGGGAGAAATCCCGGACATTCCGTTTTTAAGGATTTTCAGACTTTTTAAGCTACCGGCGTTCGCCATACTTTTTCAGGAATTTCTCCACACGACCGGCCGTATCAATCAACTTTTGCTTACCGGTAAAAAAGGGATGGCAGGCGGAACAGATTTCCACACTCAACTTGTCTTTGGTAGAGCGGGTTTTAAATGTATTGCCGCAAGCGCAGGTAACTGTTGCCATCTTGTATTCAGGATGTATGTTTTGTTTCATAATAAACCTCCTTGAATTTCATCATTAAAAAACGGCCCAATATAAGGGTGTGCAGCCGCTAATGCAAGACGGCTTTCATTTTCACCCTTTACTTGGATCGGGTGTTCATATTATTAAAAACAGATGTACGGGTTCCCTGAAATTTATGAACTCATGGAATCGAGGAAATCATCATTGGTGCGGGTGCCGCGCATTTTATCAAGCAGGAATTCCATTGCTTCAATGGGATTCATTTCATTCAGCAGCTTGCGCAATACCCAAACCCGGGATAACTCTTTCTTTGAAAGAAGCAGTTCCTCTTTACGCGTTCCGGAACGGTTGATGTCAATTGCCGGGAAGATGCGGCGGTCGGCCAGCCGGCGGTCGAGCACGATTTCCATATTACCGGTGCCTTTGAACTCTTCAAAGATCACTTCGTCCATGCGGGATCCGGTTTCCACCAGGGCAGTGGCCATAATCGTCAGGCTGCCTCCTTCTTCAATATTACGGGCCGCACCGAAAAAGCGCTTGGGACGCTGCAGTGCGTTGGAGTCCACACCACCGGAAAGGATTTTGCCGCTGTGAGGCACTACGGTGTTGTGTGCGCGGGCAAGGCGGGTAATACTATCCAGCAGAATTACCACATCTTTTTTGTACTCCACCAGCCGCTTGGCCTTTTCCAAAACCATATCCGCTACTTGTACATGCCGGTCTGCAGGTTCATCAAAAGTAGAAGAAACCACTTCCGCTTTTACATTTCGCTCCATATCGGTTACTTCTTCCGGCCGCTCATCAATCAGCAGCACAATCAGGAATACCTCAGGATGGCTGGTGGTGATCGCGTTGGCAATTTTCTGCAGAATAACGGTTTTACCGGCGCGGGGCGGGGACACGATCAAACCACGCTGCCCTTTGCCAATGGGCGTCAGCAGGTTCATAATGCGCATGGTAAATTCTTTTGGAGTTGTTTCCAAATCCAGGCGCTCAATGGGGTAAATGGGGGTCAGCGCATCAAACAGAGCCACATCGCGCTTTTTCTCGGGCGGCTCAAAATTTACCGCTTCGACCCGGAGCAGCGCAAAAAAACGTTCGTTATCTTTGGGCGGCCGGATTTGGCCCTGCACTGTATCGCCGGTTCTCAGGTCAAATCTTTTGATCTGCGAGGGCGAGACGTAGATATCGTCCTGACCCGGCAGGTAGTTATAGCGCGGAGACCGTAAAAAACCATAGCCATCAGGTAGTACTTCCAGCACACCTTCAGAAAAAATCAGGCCTTCCTGAGCGGTTTGCTCTTCCAGGATTTTAAAGATCAGTTCCTGTTTCTTCATCCCCGAAGTTCCGTTTATGCCCAATTCCTGGGCCACCTGTGCCAGTTCGGAAATCTTCAGGGATTTTAATGAATCCAGATCCAACATACTGCTTTACCTCGTTTTAATTGAATGATAAAATATTTGATATTTGAAAACTGCAAATCCCAACTCTTTTAAAGGGGCGGTTTTAAGGGGAGTTTTAAGCGTGTCCCTCGAGGCCGCTAAAATATAGAATTTTGCTTATTTATAATCAACATTTTTATATTTTTGCAAAAAACTGCCAGCCAGATAGTGTGATCCGATGATCAAAATGATATCGTTTGCTCCTGCAATTTTATTAAATTGTTGAAAACCTTCGGCAATACCATCGAAAACTGTTGGTAAAATATCTGCCTCATTAAAGGCCTGTTCAAGGACTCCGGCGGGTAATTCTTTCTCCGAAAAGTTTTTAATGATCCCAACAATATCAGTGTATCCTTTTATAACATCGACAATTTGGCGGTAATCTTTATCCTTTGCCAGACCTATTAATATGTGAAATTTTACTGAGGGGAAGAGTGTATTCAGAAAGCGGAAAACAGTTTGAAATCCGTGAATATTATGAGCAACATCCAGGATTGTGAGCGGGCGCTCATTTATAATTTGTAACCTCCCTGGCCAGAACGCTCTTTTTAACCCCATTCTCAGGTTTTGTTCCCCGATTTTAAAACGGGGTAAGATTTTGACAGCCGCCGCTGCCAGTGCCGCATTCTCGATCTGATGATTGCCGGGCAGCCCAATCTTCAAATCCCGCAGTAATTCACCCTTAAATTTTAAATGAAAGCAACTGCCGTGAATGTTTGCTTTCTCTGTTTCAATTTCTGTCTTGGGATCAAGGCGGTAAAACGGGGCTCCGACTTCATGGCAGCGCCTGCTCAGCACCTCAAGAATGCCTGCATCTGTATTATTGGTAACACAGGGGATACCCGCTTTAATAATGCCTGCTTTCTCTGCAGCAATGGACCTGATATCCTCCCCCAGAAACTGCTGATGATCCGGACTGATGGGAGTAATGACGCTCAGTAGCGGTTGTACCAGATTGGTTGCATCAAGGCGGCCCCCCAGACCGGTTTCCACCACTGCGATATCCACCTCCCGGTCGGCAAAGTAGCGGAAGGCAATTGCGGAGGTGGCTTCAAAAAAAGTGGCATTCACTTCTTCAATAAGAGGTTTCAGTTCCTGAGTGTATTTTACAATAGTTTCCCACGAAATCAGCTGATCATTCACCCGGATGCGCTCACTGAAGTCAATCAGGTGAGGCGAAGTATACAGGCCGACCCGCAAACCATGTTCCTTCAAAACAGAATAGATGAAAACCGCAGTGGAGCCCTTTCCGTTGGTTCCAGCGAGATGGACGGCGGGAAACTTTAGCTGCGGATTTCCGGAAACTTCCAATAAGCGGGTTACGTTTTCCAGCCCCATCTTTATACCGGAATACTGCAGATCAAATAAATATTGGATGGTGCTGTGGTAGGTGTTTTGACTCTTTTCCATTATCTGTTTAACTTCTCGGGTACTGCATCCTCTTAATTAGTCTCAGCCTGCTTCCATCTGGCATATAATTTCGGAACCACATTTTTTAACTGTCTTCTGAAAGATTCACGCTGATGCTTAAATCAGTTTTCCCATTATAAATCCCACTACAATTCCCACTAGAAAAGCAATTGTTAAAACCCGGTAGTTCAGAACATCCCTGCTGAACCCCTTTTTTATAGCCAGAACAGAGACAAAATATCCCAATGCATTCAGCAGCCAGTAAAACGGCAGTGCCAGCACTTTGGCAATCAATGGCCCGACGATGGGAATCAGTGCCAGCATATTGATCAGCCCGATAAATGCCTGGCTGATCAGGCTGAATACAATAGCCAGAAAAGCGATAACTTTATTATCAAGGCCAAGCGCCACCCCGGTGATCACAAAAAGAGTAATGAAGAGCCAAATCAGAATGGTTTTTCGGAAGGAGAGAAAAAATCTCCAGATGCGATGGGAGGCGGAAAAAACCTTATTTATAACTTTTTTATCCTGTAGCATCCTGTGCGAGTTGTTCACTTACTTTGCCAAATCGCCGTTCGCGGTTCATATAATTGGCAAGTGCATCCCAAAATTGTTGTTTGCGGAAATCCGGCCAAAGTGTTTTGGTTACATACAATTCGGTATAAGCCATTTGCCATAGCAGGAAGTTGCTGATGCGTTGTTCGCCGCTGGTGCGGATTAATAAATCCGGGTCGGGAAGATCATAGGTATAAAGATTTGCAGAGATAACCTGCTCACTGATTTCTTCCGGTTGAATCAGCCCGGCTTTAATGCGGTGCGCGATGGCGCGAATGGCATCAACTATTTCGTGGCGCCCGCTGTAGCTTAAGGCAAGATTCAATACCAGACCGGTATTGTGGCGGGTGCGGTCTATGCCATAGATAAGCTCATCGTAGGCTTGAACCGGCAGATCGTTGAGGTTGCCAATCGCCCGCAGTTTTACATTCTTTTCCACCAAATCATTTATTTCGCGACGCAGTGTATTTACCAGAAGCTTCATCAGTGCGGATACTTCGCGCTGGGGGCGGCACCAGTTTTCTTTGGAAAAAGTGTAAAGGGTCAGCACCTTTACACCAATATCTCCGGCTGCTTCCACTACCGCCCGGACAGATTTTATACCTTCATTATGACCGGCTACTCTTGGCAATCCGCGCCGCTTCGCCCACCTTCCGTTGCCATCCATAATTATGGCCACGTGTTTGGGTACGCGTATTCCCTTTGCCATCAGACGTTCCAAATCCTTCAACTTCTTCCTCATTGCTTTGCATTTTGGCAAATTCTGCCTAATTTAATTTTTCTATCGACCAAAAACCAATAATAGTTTAGAAATTGTTTAAAACCAAATTCTTCGCTTCTTGACACTTTGTACTGCCTGCTGTATATTCTTGGGCTTTTAAAATCATTTAAAGTTGGAGAACGATACATGAGAATTTGGCTGATACTCTTTCTGTTGTTTTTTGCTGCCACCGCACCTGCGCAAAATCATCTTCTGATTTCCGAAATTCAGGTTGCACCGGACAACAGCGAGTTTATTGAAATCTATAATCCCAATCCGGTTCCCATCTCATTAAATAATATTTATCTCTCAGATTATAACACCTACTATGAAATGGTGAACAATGTGTTCAGTTCCGGCTCGGGTGATTTTTTGGTAAAATTTCCGGCCGGTAGTGAAGTTGATTCTTCCGGAGTTGTGGTTGTGGCTTTAAACGGAAGCGGTTTTCCCGCTGCCGCAAATTTTGAAATAATAAGCGCCAGTGCAGTACCGGATATGGAGGGTATTTATGTGGGCAGCAGCGCCTCTTTATCTAATTCAGAAATGATCATTCTTTTCCAATGGGACGGCAGCAGCGACCTGGTGCAGGATATTGATTATGTAATGTGGAACACGACCTCATCTAATTTTGTGGATAAAAGCGGCATCAGCATTGACGGACCCGATCCGGATTCTCAGGTCTCAACTTATCAAAATGACACTTCCGTGGGCAGTCAGCAGCCGTATCTGCCCTATCCTTTCCTGAACAACTCAATCATTCGCTTATCTGTGCTGGAAAGCGGGGAAATTCCCCAGAACGGCAATGGCCTCTCCGGACATGATGAAACCAGTGAGCCGATTGCTTCCAATTTTGAGTCCAACAGCTCGCCTTCCCCGGGAACGACGAATCTGCAGATCCCCAGCGCAAACGGCAGCGGCAATGCATTTGTAATGCCGGATTCGGTAAGGGCGGACAGCACAGTGGATTTGACTTTCAAGTTTAAAGGAACATTACCGGATACATTAACCACCTTTTCTCTGGAAATACCCGCTGACTGGAGTTGGAGCGGGTCCTCAGCGGATCTGCAGCTCAGTGCGGCCGGTTTTGCAAGCGCTTCTGCATCCGTGCAGGGAAATGTAATTACCATCAGCAATACGGCGGTAAATCTTGCTGACAGCGGTGTTGTGGTGGTTTCCGGCCTGACTTCGCCCACCACCGCCCAAATTTCAGTTTTTGAAGTCAAAACCGCCATTGCAGGCGGAACTCTGACACCCATCGGGCAGCCGCCGGCAGTTACTGTGTGGAAACCGGTAGCGCTGACTTCCATTGCCGATATACAGAACAATACCAGTGCCTACCTGGGGCAGCAGGTTACTATTGAAGGCATTGTGACCCTGGGCGCGGGTCGCACCGTTACCACCCGCACGGATACTTATGTGCAGGATGAATCCGGCAGCGGAATTAATGTCTTCAGTTTTGATCCGCCGTCCACTGCGCCCAACGATCTTTTGGAACGCGGAAACCGGGTGCGGATTACCGGTACTGTGGAAGAGTATCAGGGGGTTACGGAAATCACCGGCTTCACCGCCGAACTGCTTTCCACCGGCAATGACCTGCCGGCACCGGAGGCGGTCAGTACTCAGCAGGCGGCCAATACTGCTTTAGAAGGGAAATATCTGCAGACCAAGGGGGTTGTTACCGACTTTGCTCCGAACATCGGCGGTGGAACCAACATCCGCATTGATGACGGAAGCGGCGAGGCATTGATCCGTGTCTGGGACGATACAGGCTTGGATCTTTCGGGAATTACCCTTGGCGATTCATTGCAGGTTTCTGCGGTAATGGATATTTACATGAGTGAAGCCCAGTTGATTCCCGGATATCAGGAGGACCTCGGGGTGCCGGGTTCGCAGCCGGGCGACGGCAGCGGAACGGCGGACATTTCCCCGGATTCGGTTGGTATCTCTCAGCAGGTGAGCGAAACCATTACTATAAGCGGTGAAATCGGCTTTACTTTGGAAACAATACGGGTAACTGTCCCCACAGACTGGGGCTGGAACGGGCAGGCGTCAACTGTGAATCTCAGCGGGGCCGGCTTTGCTGCGGCCGCTGTTCAGGTGGTGAACCGGACAATCACTGTCAGTGGTGCAGAAATCAGCGAAACCGCTGCCGGCACAATTGAGATAAATCAGCTAACAAGTCCCGCATTTGCCCTGTTTTCTACCTTCCCGGTCAAAACAGCCGTTAGTGGCGGAACGCCCGGTGCCATTGGAGAAAGCCCGGTAGTGCAGGTTGGGAAGCCCGGCGGCGGAACTCCCATCGCATTGATTCAGCAGAATCCGGCTGCCTTTTCCACGGTTACTATCGAAGGCGTGGTTACTCTGGGGGCGGGCCGAACGGTAACGACCCGCAGCGATGCTTATGTGCAGGATGGGTCCGGACGCGGCATTAACGTATTCAGTTTTGATCCGCCCTCCACCCCCCCGAACAATCTGTTGGAACGGGGCAATCTTCTGCGCATAACTGGTACTGTGGAAGAATATCAGGGAACCACCGAAATTACCGGTTTTACCGCCGAACTTCTTTCCTCCGGGAATCCGCTGCCGAAGCCGCTGCAGCTCAGTACTTCGC
>JBAPTX010000368.1:0-3475 GCA_049282375.1 Calditrichia bacterium | reverse complement strand
AGCTGGCAGACCTGGAAGAAAATTTCGCGGCCGCGGCGGCAAAACTTGGAAAGATGGATGTTTCCCAACCGGTGCGAACCCGCTGGGGCTATCATATTGTCCAACTGCTGGACCGCAAAGATGCGGTATTTCTGAAAGAAGATGAATATAGCCGGCAGCGCCCGCTGCTGGAAAAAAGAGTAAAACGGCGCAAGGGGGCCCTCCTTTCCGCCCGCTACGTGTCATCAGTGCTTCGTGAGCTGAATCCGCAGCCGGTCCCTCCTACATTTGGAATATTGTGGCGGGCACTCAATCAGCAGGATAACCGGCCATCTTTAATAAAAAACCACGTGCAGTTTTCCGGCCGGATGATCGGGCTGGTGAAACAGAAACTGAGAGACAAGCTGAATGAACCGCTTATTCAACACCGGAACGGCTTTATTTCCCTGGGCCAATTCCTGAATTCGCTGAAGCAGATCCCGGTAAGCAGCCGTCCCCGTTTCCGCAGCCCCCGCGATTTGTCCGATGCCATGGGGAAATGGGTGCGGGATGAATTCCTGCTTAAAGAAGCGCGCAGAAAAAAACTTGAGACACATCCCCGCGTCCGGCAGGAAGTGCTGCAGTTTGCCGAACAGCAATCCTATCTATGGTATTTAAATCAGGAAATGGAGAACATCTCAATTCCGCCGTCTGTCCGTGAATATTTTGAAAGCAGAAATTCCCGGCGGGAAACGCGCCCTGCGGAACTCACCGGATTTCATACCCTGCAGGAATGGCTCTGGCAGCAGGCTGAAGAAAAATTGCATTCACGTCTGCTGCAGGAAGTCCCGGCTGAAATTTTCATCAATGAAAAGATGCTGCGGGAGGAAAGCCGCTCCATCAACTGGCAGGGGCGAATCCGCATGATGGCCGTTCGCAAACCGCAATAACATTATTCAGCATGGGGCGTGAACATCGCCCGGGTCACCTCTCCGCTGCGGGCAGCCTGCAGCGCTGCGTCATAATCTTCGAGCCGGAAAAAACGTACCCCGAGTTTTTCCACCGGCATCTGAATTTTCTCAATCAACTGTACCGCCCGGGAAAAGGTAAGCGGATTGATCACCGAACCCAGCAGGATCAGCTCCTTTTTGAATATTTGATGGGGCGGTATCGCAATTTTGCTGTCTTCCGGGCAGACGCCGAAAAACAGAAATTTTCCGCCGGGGCGCAGCAGGGGCAACGCCAGTTCGATGGCAGCCGGATTCCCGCTGCAGTCAATGACGATGTCGTAGCTGCCGCCAGCAGGAAGCTCATGCGGTGCAAATGCACGGCAGCCGATTTCCGCCGCAATTTTACGCCGGTGGAGCGCCGGTTCACTGAAAACAAAATCCATTAAACCTAAATGCCTGAGCACCAGACCCCACAGCAGACCGATAATTCCGCACCCCAGGATCAGGACAGATGAAGATTCGGCTACCGGCTGCAACCAGTCCCAGCCGTGCAGAATGCAGGAAAGCGGTTCGCATAACGCCCCCCAGGAAGCGGCGATACCGGCGGGAACCGGATACACCTGTTCTTTGGGAACAATGCAAGATTGCGCCCATGCGCCATGCCGTCCTACCCCCACCGGTTTCAGATTTTCACAGAATTGAAAACTGCCTTTTCGGCAGGCGCTGCAATATCCGCAAAAATTATTGGGGTCCACCGCAGCCAGTTGCCCCGGCGCAACATGGTTGACATTTCTCCCCGCTGAAACGATCCGGCCACAGAATTCATGCCCCGGTACCAGTGGAGAAGCGGCCGGAAATTCACCGCTCAAAATATGCAGATCGGTGCCGCAGATACCGGCATACTCCACTTCAATCAGAACCTCATCAGCAGCCGGGAGGAAATCCGGCAGTTCTGTAAAAAAGATTTTGTTCATTTCCCTGAAAAGAAGTGCTTTCACCTTCATTCCCCCTGTTAAACGTTTAATCTTTTGCTGATTTATGGCATTCAGCTTCTAAAACACCGATGCCATTTTTGTGAATACAGCATCAATAATGATCTCTGATTTTATTTTCATCAATACACATGTTATTTCACTCCAGAAAATAATACGGTTTTCCAGTAAATTCTATTATTACACAGGCTGATATAATATAATTCAGGACTGAACCGGCCCCCCTATCTGAGATTATATTCATTAACATCATTTTACATATTGACAATTTCAGGTAAAGCGATTATATTCATTAGCAGGTTAAACGTTTAACCCTATGACGCCAACCATAAAAGATGTCGCGAAAAAAGCCAATGTTTCGGTTGCCACCGTTTCGCTGGTGATCCATAACCATACCCGCATCTCCCCGGAAACCCGCCGTAAAGTGCAGCGTGCAATCCGGGATCTGAATTATCACCCCACCCGCTCTGCCCGTCGCCTGGTCTCCCAAACCAGCGGTAATATCGGCTTCATCTGCACGGACGATCATTTTTCGCGGTCCGAGCCTTTCTACACCCAGATTTTTCTGGGAACTGAATTCCAGGCACGGGAACACGAGTATTATATTCTGCTGACCACCATTCCTTCGGATTTCAACCGCAAAGATAAAATGCCGCAATTTGTTCTTGAGAAAAACGTGGACGGCATCATCATTGCCGGAAAAGTGCCCGAAATTTTCATTGACAGAATGGAGGCATATAAGATGCCTCTGGTATTCATCGACTACTATTTCGACCGCAAAACTGATCCGGTAGTGCTGATCGATAATATGGACGGGGGACGCCAGGCGGTCGAACATCTTGTTCAAAGCGGCCATCGCAATATTGCCTTTATTGCCGGAGATATTCAGCACCCCAGTATTCAGGAGCGGTTTCAGGGATACAAAATGGCACTGGACACGGCCGGAATTGAATTCCGGGAAAGGCTGACCGTAACCGACCGACAGTACCCCGACCGGAAAAACGGTTACGCGGCAGTAAAACTGCTGTATGAACGGCAGACCAGCTTCACTGCTGTTTTTACCTGCAACGATGCCATGGCCATCGGGGTGCTGCAGTACCTTAAAGAAAAAAATATTGCGGTGCCGAAAGATATATCCATAATCGGGTTCGATGATGTTGAAGCCGATCTTGCCCTGGACCCGCCGCTGACCACGATCCGTGTTCCCAAAATTGATATGGGGATAGAATCGGTGCGGCTGATGATGGAAATTTTGCAGAATAAAAGCAGGCTATCCCGCAAAATTCTCGTTCCCGTTGAACTGGTAATCCGGAAATCCACCTGCGCAACTTCCCGCTGAATTACAAGCTGGTTTTACCTTATTTAGAAATATGTCTTAATCAATAATCATTTATTACCTAACTGATGGAGGTAATCATGGAGCTTAAACGTCACAATCTGATTTTGGCTTTGTTCCTGGTATTCCTGTTTGCCGGTATGTTAGCAGCACAATCCAACTTGCTGGTAAACGGGGATTTCGAGACCGTTGAGCCGGGATTCTGGAACCGGCTGAACGACGGTATGGCCACCCTGAGC
>JBAPTX010000367.1:0-8376 GCA_049282375.1 Calditrichia bacterium | reverse complement strand
TACCTCTATTGTTCCAAAAATAGGATGGGGACGGATATCCCACCACAAATCCCTTACAGTGCTGATAGAATTGGTACGGATCAGAATTTCCACCATTTCACTGTAGCTTTTCCAGTCCTCAAAATAGTAGGGGATTCCCGCGTTGGGCAGTTCTTCAAAAATCTTTATACGCGATGTGGCCATGCCGGTGTCAAAGCCGTTCCAGAAGGGCGAACTGGCGGAAAGCGCAATAAAACAGGGCAGGTATTCGGTCAACCTGTTCATTACAAAAACAGCTTTGTCGGGGTTATCGATTCCCACATGAACATGAAGGCCGAATATGAGAAACTGGCGCACCGGCCAGCGGATACGGTGCAACAGATTTAAATAGCGCTCGTGCCGGGTGATTTTCTGCTGCTGCCAATTGGCAAAGGGATGGCACCCGCTGATCAGAATATTCAGGTCATTTTCTTTGGCGACATTCTGCAAAATCTGCAGGTTGTCCCGTAAAGCGGATTCCAACTGCGTGAGCGAACGGCAAACCGGTGTGTTGATTTCCAGTGTGGAGCTGAACAGCTCCGGTTTAAATAATACCTCGCCCGCCAGATGAGTCAGCACAACACCGGCGCCGTCAACCAGCTCGCCGGTGCGGGGGCTTACCGTCTGAACTTCCAGTTCAATGCCAAGCGTTGTTTGAGGAGATGAATTAAATTTAATGTACATAATAATTTATTGAAAATGACCTCTGGTAAAACGGTGTCATATTAATAAATGGGGGGGGCTAAAGCAATATATAATAAGCGATCTTTAATATTTTTTCAGCTTATCATTCACCATGTTGAGAAGGATGGATTTGGCCCGGTTAGGGAGGAAAGCGCTTTTAAACCCATCCACAATAATTGATTTTATATCATCCAGATTTAAATTCAGATGTTTTGCCGCAAGAAAAAGTTCTCCTGTCATGCTGGTGTCGGAAATCAGCCGGTTATCAGTATTCAGAGTTACCCGCAGTCCATGATCATAATATAGCCGCAGCGGATGGGACTTCAGCGATTCTGCTGCACCTGTTTGCACATTGCTGGTCAGGCAGATTTCCAGCGGGATACGATGATCGTTCACATAATTCATTAAGTCCAAGTCCTCGTGCAGACGGGTGCCGTGGCCGATGCGGTGGGCGCCGCAGTAGTGGATTGCCTGATGGATGCTCTCCGGACCGAATGCTTCGCCGGCATGAGCGGTGGTATTGATGTTGTTGTTGCGGATAATATAGAATGCTTTGCGGTGATGTTTAGCAGGGTAATTCTCTTCCTGTCCGGCCAGATCGAACCCCACAACTCCGCGGTTTTTATAGGTAACTGATAATTCGGCCAACTGCAGAGATGTTTCCGGATTGATATTGCGCATGCCGCAAATTATGACGCCGGTGCGGATATTAAACTTTTTTTCAGCTTCAGCCAGCCCTTCAACAACCGCTTCCACAATGGTTTCCGGCTGCAGGCCCCGGCGGGTGTGCAGCACGGGTGAATAGCGCACCTCCATGTACCAGACATTTTCAGCCGCAGCATCTTCAGCCAGTTCGTAAGCAATCCGGTAAAGCGCCTCCGGTTCCTGCATCACCGAAAGTGTAATATTAAAGCCGCGCAGATATTCTTCCAGATTGCTGCAGTGCTTCCCGCTCATTACCAGGCGTGCCAGTTCTTCGTTTTCCGTTGACGGCAATTCCACATGCTGACGGTGTGCCAGATCAATAAGAGTCCCCACGCGAAGTGAACCGTCCAGATGCACATGCAAGTCGGTTTTTGGCAGTTCCTGCAAAAGGTTGAAAGGCAGTTCCATTTTACTTCTCTTTTTTAAAAGTTGGAAGTATCCGGCGGTTGCGACTGCAAAGTATCTGATCCGCCAAAATTTTCCACACCGCGGGCACTGTCCGGATATTGTGTGGACTGGATTACCTTCCGTGCCGAATCGCGCATTTCCTGCAGCTGTTTGCGGGATTCTACAGCCCATTTTGTTTCCGGGTAAGTATCGGCGGTGGTTTTAAGTGCCACTGCGGCATCGCCGAATCGCCCCAGTTTTAAATATATTTCCCCGATTTTATATTGGGCAAACGATTTGGCCTCCTGATCATCGCTGTTCGGATATGAAACCGCTTTTTCATAATAATCAATCGCTTCCAAAAAATCCGTCTGCTCATCGGAGATTCCGGTAACGGAGGATACGCCGGCATTTACTTCATAATAATGGGCCAATTCATTATAAATTTGCGGCACCTTTTGGGGCATCATGTTTTCCCGAAGAAGGTCATATAACATGGACATCCCTTTTTCGTATTTGCCAAGATCATTGTAAGTCCGTGCCAGACCAATAACGGCATCGATATATTCGCGGCTGTCGGGGAAATCTTCGTAAATAATGGAGTAAGTGGCAAAAGCTTTTTCAGAATTTCCCTGTTGATAATACTGATCGGCCAACTCCAGCAGTTCCGGAGGGGTTAAATCTTCCTCCGCCTTAACCCGGCTCTCTTTCCTGCTGCATGAAAGCATCAGCAAAAGGGCCAGTGTTAAAATCATTAATGTTCTCATTTTATCCCTCCTGTTCCAACAATTTTGTCCGCTCCAGTAATTTTTTAATTTCCCGCCAGCTATTCTGCAGCAGAGAATCCACTTCCATCATTTTAATGCGGCGCTCCCAGACCACCCATTGTCCGTCAATCATAACATGCTGCACATCGCCTGCCCGTGCTGAATATACAATTTGAGAATAAATGTTATCCGCCGGTATGGAATGGAAATTATTTAGATCCAGCACAGCCAGATCTGCTTTTTTGCCCGGCTCCAGACTTCCAATCTGATCCTGCAGACCAAGTGCCTGCGCCCCGCCCAGGGTTGCCGCTTCAAAAACTTTCTGAGCGGAAGTTGAAGTGACGCCGGCGCCCGGCTTCTGAATCAGTGCCGCCAAGCGCATTTCATTGAATAGATCCAGATTATTATTGCAGGCTGCACCATCGGATCCCAGCCCCACTGTAATTCCCTGCTCCCAGAAAACCGGGATTGGCGCAATGCCGGAGCCCAGTTTTAAATTGGCGCTGGGGCAGTGCAGTACGGATATCTGGTGACGCTGCAGCAACTCAATTTCCTCAGGGCTTACCCAGATACAGTGGGCCAGACACAGTTTCCGGTTGGCCAGTTGGTGGTGCTCAAAAAAGGCTACATTGGAAAATCCGGTGGTTTCTTTTACCAACTGCCATTCTTTGCGGTTCTCCGAGGCATGGGTGTGTACCAGCAGGTTATTGGTTTCGGAAAGCCGTCGCACAGCGTCCCATAATTCTTCGCTGCAGGAAGGCACAAAACGGGGTGCAAGGGCATATCCCAGCCGCCCCCCGGCAGCGCCATTCCATTTTCGGATCAATGCTTCACATTCCTTCAGGATTGCATCTGTTTCTTCGCGGTAGGGATGACGGCCTTTGTCCATCATTACTTTTCCGCTGAAGCCGCGTATGCCGCTGGCTGCCATTTCTTCAAAAATGATTTCCTGATGGGAAGCGTTTCCCATGTCCAGTATACAGGTGGTGCCGGAAAGCAGCAGTTCCGCCAGCCCGAGGCGGGCGGCGGTACGCAAAGAGTCCTCGTTGTGGGCCATCTCCATAGGCCAGATTCTCTGTTCCAGCCAGTCCAGCAGTTCCAGATCGTCCGCCAGATTGCGGAAAAGCGTCTGCGTTAAATGAATATGGGATTGAATCAATCCGGGTATTACAACCCGTCCTGATAAGTCAATCTGGCTATGATCTCCTGCGGGGAGCCTCTGGTCGATTTTTTTTATGGTGCTGCCATCAATTAAGATATCGCCCTGCAGTACCTCCCTGGTGCTGTTGCAGGTAACTAACATGGCATTTTTTAATAAGATTCCCATTAAATTCCAGCTTATAATTTGCAGAAAATTTATTTATTGTCATATACTTAATCAAGGGAATTCCCGGAGCCGCCAACAAATGATTTCAGGGGTAATCGGCCAGAAATTCTCCAATGCCGAAATACTGCCGGTTATATAAAATCAGGGGAGATCTGTCCCCGTCAAATTCTAAATGAATTACTTCCCCAATAAAAAGAGTGTGATCCCCGGCGGTAACCTGCCGGCGTAATTTACACTCCAGATTTGCCCGGGAGTTTTCAAGAACCGGCACATCAATTTTGGATGCGGCTCTTCGCTGTGAATTAAATTCCTGAAGGTCCCATTTCGCTATGTTGCGACCGGACTGAGTGCCCGCCAGAGTCGATAAATTTTTTTGTGAATCCGAAAGCACAATGATGGCAAATTCATCGGTTTTCTCCAGCAACTGGTGGGAATAGCGGCGCGGATTCACGGCCACCATTAACATGGGAGGGGTGTGGGAAACGGACGAAACCCATGCCATTGTTGAAATATTTTCCTCACTTCCTGCTTTAACTGAAAGCAGTGTAACCGGATGGACCAATGTTTTAGTGAATGTTTTTGTTGAGGGGCTCAAGGGGTTACCTTTGATTTGTGAATTTTTGGATTTATTTTCCCTTCTGTCCATAATTAACTTGCTGATATTGGGAGTGGTAGTTAAATTCCCCGCCTTGAAAAGGGGTTCTTGTTCTTACCCGATAAAAAACTGGCCGTTCCCTTTTCAGTTTTCCGGGAAACAACCCGGCTCTGATTTGTAATATAGGGTAATAGTAATTGACAAAACAAACATCACCATAGAATAATTAAATGCGAAGGAGGTTATATGCCTGTAAAGGTTGCGATTAACGGATTTGGCCGTATCGGCCGCCTGGTTTTCAGGGCGCTGCAGCAGGACCCGGACACCGATGTTGTTGCCATCAATGATCTGACGGATTCCAAAACACTGGTTTATCTATTAAAATATGATTCCGTACACGGACGTTATCCCAGGCCGGTCAGTGCAGACGGGGAATACCTTGTTACCGGCGACGAGCGGGTTAAAGTATTGTCGATTAAGGATCCGGCACAATTGCCCTGGAAGGAAATGGGGGTGGATGTTGTTGTAGAATCAACCGGTGTATTCCGCACCAAAGAAAAACTGCAGCTTCATATTGATGCCGGCGCCCAGAAGGTCATTCTGACCGCCCCGGCCAAAGACAAACTGGACAATACAGTGGTGCTGGGTGTCAATGACGACACTTTGAAACCGGAACACCACATCATATCCAACGCCAGTTGCACCACCAACTGCCTGGCGCCCGTTGCCAAAGTGCTGAATGATGAATTCGGGCTGAAACGGGGCTGGATGACTACCATTCATGCTTATACAAATGACCAGCAGCTACTGGATCTGCCCCATAAGGATCTGCGCCGCGCCAGGGCTGCCGCAGCCAATATTATTCCGACCACAACAGGGGCGGCAAAGGCAACCGGACTGGTCATACCCGCACTTAATGGTAAACTGGACGGAATGGCGGTCCGGGTGCCGGTTACCGACGGTTCACTGGTGGATCTGGTGGCGGAGCTGGAAAAGGAAACTTCTGTGGAAGAGATCAATGCCGCAATGAAAAAAGCGGCAGATGGTCCGCTGAAAGGCGTTCTGCAGTATATGGAAGACCCGATTGTCTCCAGCGATATTGTCGGGAATGATCACAGCAGCATTTTTGATTCCCTCTCTACCAATGTAATGGACGGAAATTTTGTAAAAGTTATTTCCTGGTACGATAATGAGTGGGGATATTCTTCCCGCACAGTCGCGCTGCTGAAGAAAATGATCAGTTTGTCCAGGTAAGGTTGCAAAACACCTGCGGCTGCAGACCGCTGCGGCCGCGGGATTCATTTATAAAAACCGGATTGACCACAATCCACCATCATTCATAATATAAGCTGCGATTAATACGCTGTCATCGCATTGCCTGAAAATATTGACCAATGACGCTGATGGTGGAATGCAAAAGAAGGAGCATTGTTATGGCAAAATTAACCATAGATGATTTAGACCTGAAGCAAAAGAATATCCTGGTCCGGGTGGATTTTAACGTGCCTTTGAGTGAAAACGGGCAGGTGAAAGATGATTTCAGAATTCGTGCGGCTTTGCCAACCATCAGAAAAATCATCGAATCCGGCGGCCGGGCAATTCTCTGTTCCCATCTGGGGCGTCCCAAAGGCAAACATGTGAATAGCATGAGCCTGAAGCCGGTTGCGGAAAAACTGCAGGGTCTACTGGGGAGACCGGTTAAATTTGCAGGTGATTGTGTAGGTGAAGCGGTTCAGCAGAAGAAAAAGGATCTGGCAGATGGAGAAGTTCTGCTGCTGGAAAATCTGCGCTTTCATATTGAAGAAACGGAAAATAATGCGGAATTTGCAGAGGATCTTGCCCAAAATTGCCAGCTTTTTATTAACGATGCCTTTGGAAGCGCCCATCGCGCTCATGCCTCCACTGAAGGGGTAACGCACTATTTTGAAAAGTCAGCCGCCGGGTATCTGATGCAGAAGGAACTGGAATATCTGGGTAAAGCCCTGGAAAATCCGCAACGGCCTTTTGTGACCATTTTAGGCGGGGCCAAAATTTCCGGCAAAATTGATGTGATCAACAATTTAAAGGAAAAAGCAGATAGTCTGCTGATTGGCGGCGGGATGACTTTTACTTTCTATAAAGCGGAAGGTAAAGAAATCGGACGTTCTCTTCTGGAAGAAGACCGTTTGCAAATGGCCGAAGAAATCCTGAACAATTTTTCGGGCAGCGGCGCGGATCTGGTCCTGCCATCCGATGTGCTGGTAGCGAACAAACTGGAAGCCGGGGCGCAAACCCGTACAGTGAGTGTGGATGAAATTCCTCCGGAATGGATGGGGGTGGACATCGGGCCAAAAACAATTAAACATTTTAAGGAAATACTGAAATCAGCCAAAACTGTGGTTTGGAATGGCCCGATGGGTGTTTTTGAAATACCTGATTTTGCCAGAGGGACGGAAGCCATTGCCCGGTATCTGGCGGATATTACCGAAACCGGCACAACCACAATTATCGGCGGCGGAGATTCCGCTTCGGCAGTAAAGCAATTTGGACTGACTGAAAAATTAAGCCACGTTTCTACCGGCGGCGGCGCTTCGCTGGAATTTCTGGAAGGCAAGACATTGCCCGGAGTCGCTGCGTTAAGTGAAAAATAGTGGATAAAGGTTTGAGATTAGAAAAGAGGAGTAGTGCATGCGTCAGAAGATAATTGCCGGAAACTGGAAAATGTATAAGACCAATCCTGAGGCAGTGGAACTGGTTAACCAGCTCAATAAAAAACTGGTGGAATCCCGTCCTGAAAAATGCAAGGTGGTAATTTGCCCGCCATTTACCGCACTGGCAGCAGTCAGTGAATCATTGCAGAACAGCCTTGTGGAACTCGGTGCGCAAAATCTTCACTTTGAAAAAGAAGGCGCCTATACCGGTGAAATATCTGCAGATATGCTGAAAAGCGCCGGTGCCCGCTGGGTGCTTATCGGGCATAGCGAAAGACGCCAGTATTTTGGAGAAGATGAGAGTTCCGTAAACCGGAAAATCCGCACTGCGCTTGATAATGGCCTTGAAGTGATTTTCTGTGTGGGCGAAAAACTGGAAGAACGGGAACAGGAGCTGACAAAAGATATTATTTTAAATCAGGTGGAATGGGGATTAAAGGATATGTCCCCGCAGGATCTGGACCATATTGTTATCGCCTATGAGCCGGTATGGGCAATTGGCACCGGTAAAACAGCCACACCGGAGCAGGCCCAGGAGGTGCATTCATTTATCCGGGAAATGCTGGATACTATTTTCGAAAAAGGTCAGGGTGCTAAAATGACCATCCTTTACGGCGGCAGCGTAAAGCCGGAAAATGCCGCAGGGTTGTTTTCACAGCCGGACCTGGATGGCGCGCTGGTGGGCGGCGCCTGTTTAAAAGCGGACAGCTTTTTTGATATTATTCAGGCAGGCGAGAAGGCTTTTGCGTAAAACCTGTAACTTTACGGCATCACGCCTGAAATAATTAGAATTCACAATTCATGATTCACCTCTTATTTATAAATAGTAAATCGGTGCAGTGATCTCACGGGAAACTAAATTTGCAAAACCCTCCGAATCTTTTAGATGCCATTTAGTAGAATCTATGACTTGGCCAGGGTCATTGCCTTGGGTGGGGAAACAGAAAAGTTTTAAACTCCTGCAGGATGCAGGAGTTTTCTTCAGGTTTCCGCTGCACAATACCTCTTATATGGCATTGTTGCTGCCGGTTATTGAAGTATCCAGTTTCTGCGCAATGTTCTGATAAATATTTTAGTATTCCCGCCAAGAATTTTTTCTGACATTAAAAAACAAAGCTGTCGCCGGTTATTCCGGATGGTTTTTTCAGCTATGCAGTTGCTATTTCTCCCCGGAATGATATAATATCCGCTGATTCCGGCCTT
>JBAPTX010000366.1:0-4548 GCA_049282375.1 Calditrichia bacterium | reverse complement strand
TCCGTACACTGGAATGATCGTCATTATTTTTCGGACGTTTCCGGGGTTAGGGTTGAGGTTCCTGCAATACCCTCACTGCCCGGCAAATCGGAAATTGGAAAGCTCCCTTGCGTGATTTCTCTTTTTTCCGTAAAATGGCAGCGGATTATCATACTGAAGGAAATATCATGTCGGAGCAGGTTACTCTGGAAATGGCTGTGCAGCACGGTTTAAATGAAGAAGAGTTTAATAAAATCAAATCCATTCTGGGCAGGACACCCAACTTTACCGAACTGGGCATTTTTTCGGTGATGTGGAGCGAGCACTGCTCCTATAAAAATTCTATTGCCGAGCTGAAGAAGCTGCCCCGCAGCGGCGGACGGCTGCTGGTGGGCGCCGGCGAAGAAAACGCCGGGCTGGTGGATATCGGCGACGGGCAGGCGGTCTGTTTTAAAATCGAAAGCCATAATCATCCCTCTGCAGTGGAGCCCTACCAGGGTGCTGCGACCGGGGTGGGGGGCATTATGCGGGACATCTTTACCATGGGCGCCCGCCCCATTGCCGCACTGGATTCCCTGCGTTTCGGGCGGCTGGACAGTGCCCGCAACCGTTACCTGCTGGATGGTGTGGTCAGGGGGATCGCCGATTACGGCAACTGTTTAGGAATCCCCACCATTGCCGGCGAAATTTATTTTGAAGACTGCTACAGCGGCAATCCGCTGGTGAATGCCATGACGGTCGGCGTGGTGCGGCAGGACCAGACCGCTTCGGCAGTGGCAAAAGGGGAAGGGAACCCGGTTTACATCATCGGCTCCCGCACCGGGCGGGACGGCATCCACGGCGCCACCTTCGCTTCGGAGGAACTGACCGAGGAATCGGAAGCGCGGCGCCCTAATGTGCAGGTGGGCGATCCTTTCACCGAAAAGCTGCTGCTGGAAGCCAGCCTGGAGATGATTAAAGCGGGAATTCTGGTGGGCATTCAGGATATGGGCGCCGCCGGCATTACCTGCAGCACCACCGAGATGAGCGCCAAAGGCGAGAGCGGCATGGTCATCGATCTGGATAAAGTGCCGGTCCGGGAGGAAGGAATGACGCCTTATGAGATCATGCTCTCCGAATCGCAGGAGCGCATGCTGGCGGTAGTGAAAAAAGGCCATGAAAATGAAATTGAAAAAATCTGCGAAAAATGGGAACTGATCTGCGAAAAAGTGGGGCAGGTAACCGATGAGCCGCTGCTGAAGGTGTATCACCGCGGAGAACAGGTGGCGGAAGTGCCGCCCTATGACTGTGTGCTGGGCGGCGGCGCGCCGGTGTACCAGCGCGAATACCGGCGGCCGGCGTATCTGGATGAGCTGCAGCGGTTCGACCCGGAATCTCTGCCGGAAGTGACCGACCTGCAGCAGGCATTTCTTAAAGTATTTTCTTCTTCTAATATCGTAAGTAAAAACTGGGTATATGAACAGTACGACCATATGGTGCGCACCAACACCACCGTTTATCCGGGCGGGGATGCGGCAGTGGTGCGGCTGAAGAAAAGTAACAAGGCGCTGGCCACTAAAACCGACGGCAACGGCCGTTATGTTTATCTGAATCCCCGGCGGGGCGCGCAGATCGCAGTGGCGGAGGCGGCCCGCAATGTGGTCTGCACCGGCGCCGATCCGCTGGCGGTGACCAACTGCCTTAATTTCGGGAATCCTTACAAACCGGAAATGTTTTATCTATTCCGGGAGGCGGTCGCCGGAATGGGCGAAGCCTGCCGGGTGTTCAATACCCCGGTTACCGGGGGAAATGTCAGTTTTTACAATGAAAGCCCCGACAGCGCAGTCTATCCCACACCGGTAATCGGAATGGTCGGTTTGATTGAAAATCCGGATCACATCACTGCTGCTTTTTTCAGGGAAGAAGGCGATTTAATTTATCTGATCGGAGAAACCGCTGCAGACATCGGCGGCAGCGAGTTTCTGAAAGAATACTATGGAAAAGTGCAAGGCGACTGCCCGGCGCTGGATCTGGAACGGGAGAAGAAAACTCAGCAGACCCTGCTTTCCGCCATCCGCTCCGGCTGGATCCGCTCCGCCCACGATGTTTCCGACGGCGGCCTGGCCATTGCCCTGGCCGAATGCTGCTTTATTGACCGCTACCACCCGCTGGGCGCTGAAATTGAGCTTGCAGCCGAGGGGCTGCGGCCGGAATGGCTGCTTTTCAGCGAGAGCCAGTCCCGCATTGTTGTTTCGGCAGCGCCGGAACATGGCACTGCACTGGAACAGCATTTCAGCGCAGCGCAGATCCCGCTGCAAAAAATCGGTTTGGCGGGCGGCGGACGCCTGCAGATAAATAACTGGATTAATATGCCGGTGAAAGACTTGTCCCAGATTTATTACCGGAAATTAAGCGAATTAATGGAATCCTGACCCATGTTTGTGCTCAGTGTGCCCCGGGGCAGTGTATTTCTCACATACACTTCGCTATGTTGATAATAAATAAATCCGTTTTTTAACACAGGAGAAAGAGGGTGAGAACGAAAATAGTATTTCCCGGGATCCTGTTTTTTACCTTTATACTGATCACCTGTGCGCCGCTTCCGAAAACCTCTCCTGCCACCGGTTCTGCGGAAATTTATGGAGTGGTTTCCGACAGCAGCACCGGAGAGCCGCTTGCGGGAGCGCAGGTCAAATTAGCAGATTCCCGCGGGATCTCCACGGATTACGACGGACGCTATTCAGTTAAAAATCTCGCTGCAGGCACCTATACCGTCAAGGTAGAAGCGTCCGGTTACCGGTTAATGATTATTAAAAATGTTAAGTTAAATCCGGGGGTTCATCTGAAGCTGGATGCACAACTGCAGGAATCCCCCCTGAAATCAGACCCGAAGATCAGCAAAAAAAATCAGGAATATACCACCCGTCAGCAGGGCGAAAAGCCCCCTGTGGAGAATAAGCCGGAGAGCCGCGTTCCGCCGGAAAAATATGAACCCGTCCGCCGGGACCTGCAGTCCTCCATTCTTAAAGCCGCTGCCCATAACGACAATGAAGAATACCCCTTTTACCTGGATTATCTGCAGCGCTATAACGACGTTGATGAAGTGGTGCATCTGGCTTTCCGGAACCGCTATACGGTGTACATTCAAAGCGGGCAGGGGGACCCCTTATTCAATATGCCCTTTTCCATTCTAAAAAAAGACGGCAGCATCGTCTGGAAGTCAGTCACTTATACCAATGGCGAAAGCGTGATCTTTCCTGAAATTATGCATCGGGGGGAAAAGCCCGGCCGGTTGTTTATCCGGGTGGAGGGAGAAAACGGCGGCCGCAGCTACCCTGTAAACACCGCCTTTGAGCGGATTACCACCATCCGGTTATCCCAATCGCAGCCTGCTGCCGGGCTGCCGCTGGACCTGCTGTTCATCCTGGACACCACCGGCAGCATGGGCGACGAAATTCAGCAGCTCAAAGATAACCTGGTTGCGATCTACACCCGGATCAGCAACTCTTTTGCCGGCCTGCCGCTCCGGTTCGGGCTGGTGGTTTACCGCGACCGCGGGGATGATTATGTAGTGAATCATTTTCCGTTTACCGAAAATATTGCCGAATTCCAGAGAATAATAGATCAGATCGAAACGGATGGCGGCGGCGATAAACCGGAAGATCTGCAGTCCGCTCTGAAAACGGCGCTCTCGGAAATGCAATGGAATCCGCAGGCGGTGAAGTTAAGCTTTATTATGGCGGATGCGCCGCCCCACACCGACTACAAACAGGATTTTGATTACGTCAAAGCAGCGCTGGAAGCCGCCCGCCGGGGAATAAAAATTTACACCATTGGCGCTTCCGGGCTGGATGCGGCTGGCGAATATGTGTTCCGGCAGCTTGCCGCCCTGACTTACAGCGAATTCATTTTCCTGACTTACGGGGAGAGCGGGGAGAGCGAAGGCAGCGGCGATCCGGGGAAAGTGAGTCACCACACCGGTGATAATTATGAATCTCATAACCTGGATGATCTGGTTGTCAATATTGTGCGGCGCGAACTGTCCTACCAGATTCCCGGGATGCCGGCGGAACTGAAACCGGCCGATCCCCGCAATCAGGAATATTTTCTGCAAATCCGGCTGGATAATTTGTGGGCCCAGATGTTGAAGCAGATTGACGAGTTCAGCCCGGATGATACTGTGGCGGTGCTGGCGCCCTTCAGGTACAGCGATTCTTTGTTGAATCAGACCGCCGATTTTCTGCAGCAGCTCAGTACCATTTCGCTGCTGCAGCATCCCCGCATCAAGCTGGTGGAAAGGGAGCGGCTGCAGGAAATATTGCAGGAATGGGGCCTGACCCTGTCCGGCATTATCGAGTCGGAAAATTACGGTGAACTGCACCGGCTGCTGAAAAGTGATTTTTTGTTTCTGGGGGATTTATCCTTTGCCGGGATGGAGCGGGTCGTATTTATGAAAGCGGTGCGGACGAATGACGGGGAAGTAATTGCCGCTGCCCGTATCCGCATTTAATGGCAGGAATATGAAAAACAAATGAAAGATTAGAATGGGAATAGAAAAAAATCCGCCGCTGGGGGCGCACACTTCCATTG